>JANNCJ010000074.1:0-11928 GCA_031386485.1 bacterium | reverse complement strand
TTCTTCTTCTAATTTTGTAACATCTAAGGCTATAGCATCGACAGCTGGTACTTCATCTACTACTATCGCATCTTGGGCATTTTGCTCTATAGTAGTCTCTTTGTTACTAGCGTTAATAGTGTCGATATTAACCTCGTCTACTTGCGCTTGCTGCATCTCTTTTCTCGTCATAATGTTGACATCTCTATCAGCTTTGATTATTAAGTATCTGACCACATCTTCGTCTAGTCTGAGTGACTTATCGATCTTAGATATGATCTCAGCACTTATCTCATATTTGACCCAGCCAAAGTAACCGGTATCAAATCTATTATTAATATTTTTTATAACACGTAACATTTCGTAAGATAAGTCCCTCATGTATGGACTTTCCTCAGAAATGAAGCTACCTCCAAGGGCAGCAATAGAAGCTTTGAGAGAATTTATCTTCTCTATAGCCTGCGTCTCTGACATCGTAGGTACTAATATGTACGATATCTCGTAGACACGAGCATTGATTTCCTCTTCTACTATGGATTCATTTTCTTTATTCATAGACTGACACTATAACATAAAATGAAGGGATTATCAAATTTACTTTTGATTTTTCTTCTCAACTACTTTTAAGACTTCTAAAATATTCTTGTCAAAATCCATATCTTCTTTTGCTTTTAACTTTTTATATTTTTCAAATTTATTCTCAGACACCTCTTTCATCAGCTCATGCGAGATTTTACCTGCATCTTTTAATATATCTCTATCATTTAATTTTAGAAATCCGTGTAACTTTTCTATCCAGTCATTCATTTTCATTGGTATCCTTCTTCTCGCTTGCTCTTCTGCAAAGATTAAGTATTGCTCGACAAGACTATTTAGCTGTCTTAGCTCTTCTTCACTTAGATAATTCTTAGCTATTATTATCTCATCTTTTGTTGGCTCTATGCATCGTGAATTAGTGAGTCCAAGCTTTGTCTTCTTCTCATCTATTCTGCTTACTATTATCTCTGCTGCTGACTGACCTGTGATCGCAAAATGAACTTTATTTTGTAATGTCTTAAAAAATAATATACTGGAGTCGCTAGTCGGGTCATAGTCAACGCTAGTCGCATAGATATCAGTGATCTTGCGATAAAATCTCTTTTCGCTCGTGCGTATATCTGCTATGCGTCTTGTAAGCTCTTCAAAATAATCAAAAGGTAAATCAGGATTCTTAAGCCTCTCATCGTCTATCACAAAACCTTTAACTATAAATTCTGATAGCCTCTCGGTCGCCCATTTCCTAAACGAAGTACCTTGCTTAGACTTCACACGATACCCGACAGCTATTATCATAGCCAGATTATAATACTTTACGGTTTGTATTTGCATTTTATTTTCTATTGCTCCATGTCTTGTGGTATGTCGGAAATCCCGACCAACCATCTCCTCTTCCAGTTCATTCTCTTTAAAAATATTTCTTATATGCTCTGTGATGGTAGATCTGCCTTTATCAAAAAGTTTCGCCATCAGATCTTGCGTCAGCCACACTGTCTCATCATCAAAACGCACATCAATTTTGGTCTTGCCATTAACATCCTTATAAATAATTATTTGTGAATTATTTGTTTCGTCTGCTTTCATATAAATATGATAGCATGCGAGTGCGTCTATTATCAAATTAAAAACCCGCTCTTGCGCGCGGGCTTTACGGAGAGGGTTTGTGTGCTCTTCACCTTGAGAATACAAACGCGTTACCGCATCCGTGATTCCACTCAGCATCACGCCTATACATCTGGGGGAGAAAGCCTCGCCCCCGCAATTCTACACCAAAACACTGGTTTCTTTCTCTTTGCGACTCGAGCGACACCAACCTTGCGATGCCTCCCCCCCAGCCTAATCAACTCTCCCCTGTGTATGTGTCCATCTGCTAAAGATAGGCAAAAACTTAGCAGGTCGTGCCGAGTGGATGAGGAGTATCCGAGGTTATTGGCAAAACCAGATACAGCTTCCGAGCTCTGTCTCCTCTCGAGTACTACTAAGAGTCTTTGAGAGGTTAAGGATGGGGTTTGCTCAATATCCAAAAGTGGCGCAAAGAAATTTGGTAAAAGCATCCCTTTTTGCACAGCTCTTTTCTTAAGGTTACTTGCATTACCAGCAATAGTAAACTTATGTGACCGCATCATGTACTCCTGTGTTGATTTCAGTATACCCAATCAATACTAAAAAGTATTTCAAAACTATTATGCACCTAAAATAAATAATAATCAAATTATACTTTTCTACAAATATATGTTATTATATAAATAGAAATATAAACATTTTAATAATCTTGTAATAACATTGTGCACAAAACTTTAATCAACAACGCCATCAGAGCCTATGAGCTCCGGGTCATAGATCAGAATAATAATAACTTAGGCGTAATAAGTAAAGACGAGGCCATGCGAATGGCGCGCGCTTGTGGGCTAGATCTTATCGAAGTCTCCTCGAGTGCGGAGATGACTGTAGCTCGCATCGCCGACTATGGCAAGTATCAGTATGAGCTCTCAAAGAAATTAAAAGATGTGAAAGCCAAATCAAACTCTACCGAGACTAAGAACATACAGCTCTCTGTCGGTATCAGCGATCACGATATTGGGGTCAAGACTAAGCAAGCTACCGAGTGGATCAAAGAGGGACATAGGGTCAAATTCGAGCTTCAGCTTAAGGGTCGCGGTAAGTATATGGAGGAGTCATTCTTAAAAGACAGGCTAAATAGGGTGCTAGCCATAATGCCAGTCGAGTATAAGATCGCTGAGCCACTTAAGAAAATGCCTAAAGGCTTTGGTATAGTACTTGAAAAAGCTAATTAAATATGTTAATATAGGGAAACTATGAAAACTAACAAATCCGTAACCAAAAGAATGAAAATAACCAAGAGTGGTAAAATTCTCGTAAGGAAGCCAGGACAAAATCACTTTAATGCTAAATCAAGTGGAAATAGGAAAATAATAGGTCGTAAAATGCAAGAGATGCATATGACAGGAAAGGAGAAAGCGAGATTCTTACCGAATGCATTATAGCCCGAGATAAGTAATAATTAATTTTAAATTTAAATAACAAAGCAAATATATGGCAAGAGTAAAAAGAAATAAAATAGCAATGAAGAGAAGAAGGAATATTCTTCGTGCAGCTAAAGGTTATAGATTCCAGAGATCAACTACTGAGATGGCAGCTAAGGTAGCTGTGAGAAAGGCGGGAGCTTATGCCTTTGGACATAGGAAAGATAAGAAGACTGATATGAGGAGACTCTGGACAGTAAGACTTAATGCATACCTGCGAGAAAATGGTACTACTTATTCTAAGTTTATAGCAGCTAGTACTGTAAAGAATATGATTATAGACAGAAAGGTACTCTCTACTCTAGCGCAGACTAATCCAGACGCGCTTAAGGTGGTGGTAGATCAAGTCATGAGTGCATAAAGCAGAAACAGCCCCTTCCGGCTACGCCACCTTCCCCAAGGGAAGGACATTGGCCCAAAAGCAAACTAAAATACCCTTATTTATAAGGGTATTTTGTGTATAAAATGAAAACGAACCCAAATCACTAATCTTATTGACAAATCCCACAAAAGTAGTATAATTAGGGAGTGATCATCAACCGGGGCCTACGTGCCCAAGAGGAGATCGAACATGAATTTTCGCAACACATTCCTGGGTGCGAAGTACCTGATGAACGGTATCCCAGTTTCGGCGGGGTACAAGAAAACAAGCGTGATCGCCATGATTACCATGGTTGTAATGCTTGCTGTATTGATGTTCAGCGCCATCACCAAGATGGAGCTGACGCTCCTGATTTACAAACCGGTGCTTACAGTATCAGTACTTCTTGTAGCTGTCGCAGCACTCGCTCAAGTGCTGGGAGTGCGCGAGGAGTTCAGGAGAGGGACACAGCCATGACAAACAGCTATGTTTCAAGTTGGAAGCAGAGGAGGGACTGGCTGGCGACAGCTTTCGCAGTACTGATTTGGTTCGCGGCATTAGCAGCGTTCGTAAAATCAGAGAGGCTCTCAGGATGGCTGTTCTTGGCTGCACTTGTAGCCGGAGCAGCTTCACTCGCGTGCTGGTACAAGGTGGGTTGGAAGAAGACACTCTACCCAGATGACGAATGACCGGTTGGATGCACCACCCCGGGACAGACAAGTGGCAACCTCGCGAGGTTGCCACTTTTATTTTGTAAATTCAATGCTTGCAAAATTTTATACGTCAGTGTATAATATATTTATAAACAAATAAGACCCTAAGAGTAGGCTTCCGCGAAGCCTGAAAATCTCTTAGGGCTTTGTTTTTACTTCTCTTATATTTTTTAGTTTTAAGAAAAAGGTATCGTCTTTATGTTCAAGATATTTATATATAGACCAAGAAACAAAATCAGCTATTTGTAAACCTTTGACTTTTGTCGGACTTGTTTGTTCTATTTCTAATCCAGAATTATAAAAAATCTTATTTATTTTTTGTAATGCACTTTTATTTGAGAATCTATTTGATATAAATATACTTTTTACTTTCATAGATTTCATTTCCGGCAATAATGATTCTAAAGATTTAAAATAATCTTTCCCATTTATATATAAAATATCATAACTGATTTGATCTAAATTTTTTATAATATATTTATGCACTGAGTCTGTGTCTTTATTAGCGTGCAACTGATTAACTTTATCTTTGTATTTTACTTTTTTAGAAAATACCTTTTTAGATAATCGATCAAGAGTTCTTACGTCGGAAACTATAATTACTGTTAAGATGAAATTTTTACTAGATTTTCTACTTTGTCCAGTATCTCCTGATTCGTCTATATATGCATACATTAAGCTATTATAGCATTTATTTATTAATTAAATATAAGTTAGGATTTGATTTAATTTATTGCTATAATTAATAATAAATATTTTATATATGAAAATAATCTCGTGGAATGTGAATGGCATAAGGGCGATATGGAAGAAGAGTAAGCTGCAAGAGCTCATAACTATACACAATCCTGATATCCTCATCTTACAAGAGACTAAGTCTACGCCTGATCAGCTGACAATAGAGATGACAAATATAGAAGGATATCTCAGCTTCTTTGAGAGCTCGTCTATGCGTAAGGGTTACTCAGGGGTCGCTATATATACTAAAATTATAAATTACACACCGATTAAAGTGAGTGGTACTCTTGGTCTTAAAGTAGATAAATTCTTAGACAATGAAGGCAGAACACTCATCGCAGAGTATGATAAATTTTATCTTATGAATTGTTATTGGCCTAATGGGGGCAAAAGTTTAGATCACTATAATTATAAATTAGAATATTATGATCACACTCTCAAAATTATGCAAAAATTAGAAAAGACTAAGCCTGTTATCTTCGCGGGTGATATCAATGCGACTGTGAGCGATATAGACTTAGCGAGGCCTAAGGAGAATAAGGATAAGCTCGGATGCACTAAGCCTGAGCGAGATCGACTCTCGCTATTTAAAGATAAATTTGTAGATACTTATAGATGTGTTAACGGCGACAAGATAAAGTATACTTGGTGGGATATGAAAACAAGAAGCAGAGAAAAGAATGTCGGCTGGCGTATCGATTACTTTTTTGTAAGCAAATCACTAGAAAATAAAATTAAAAGTGCCGATATCTTAGATGACTTCTTGGGCAGCGATCACTGCCCTATAGTCTTAGAGCTAGATATATAAATATACTAAATATTCTTAAGCTTATTGTACTGCTCTTTGAGATTGTTACTTTTTACGCTATTTTTAAAATAACTACCCACAGCAAAGCTGGTAGCTCCAGCTTCTCTTGCTCTCCTTATACCCTCGCCCGTCATACCTCCATCTACTTGTATTATTTTTTTTATATTATTTGCAGCAAAAAAGTTATGAAGAATTTTGATTTTGTTTATTTGCCTTTCACTTATCTCACTTCCCTGCATTCCAATACTATCTATAGTCATGATTTGTACATAATCAATACAATCTAAATTATCCGTAACTCTACTAAGCTCATCCTTGCCACTTATCGCTACGCCCACACTGATTAATTTATTTTTCCTTTTTATACTTTTATAAATATCTATATAGTCAGGATCTGAGTGATTATTAATATGTATGATTATTCTTTTTACATCATAATAATATAAAATAGTAAGATAGTTGCGTACATCATCCACCATCATGTCAAATTCTAAATCAAGATTAAATCCTTTGATGTCTTCATACATATTAGGAAGCCATGACTTATGTCTCACATAGACACCGTCACAGATATCTATCTGCACTTCTTTACTTATCTTACTATAGATATCTAAATATTTAATAACATCTATATATTTATCTTCTAATATCGCTGGCTTAATTATATTTGTCATAGTATTACTTGAGTAGCCACTCAATCTCTTGTCTTGGCAAATTGTGCTTAGCTTCTATATGGCTGCTTACTATGAGTGCTGTCGCTTTCTCCATGCGCATACTTTGTGAGCCTTTGATATATACAACATCATCTTCATTTATTATTTCTCTTACAGCCTCACCAGCCTCCTTGCTACCCTTACATTCTAAGACATATCCTTCTCTCATCCCTGCTTCTCTCGCAGCCAGAGCGGTAAGTCTCGACCTACTACCAACAGTTACAAGTATATTACCAGACTCTGCAGCTATCATGCCAATTCTTTTATGCTCAGCACTTGTATATTCTCCAAGCTCAAGCATGTCACCGAGTATCATAATCTTCCTGTGCCTATTGCTTAGACTTCTTAATGTCTTAAGCCCTGACTCAACTGCAAGAGGCGAAGAATTGTAAGTGTCGTCTATTATATAACTATTACTTATGCCGGCAAGTAATCTCATTCTGCCTGGCTCTCTCCTTTGTCTACTTAAGCTCATGCAAGTCTCTTCGCGATTTTCGCCAAAAGCATCAGCAATAATTATGGCTGGGAGGGCACAAAGTATAGCTGCCTCACCTAGCACATCATAAAGCTCAAGCTTAATATTAGCATTTTCTCTCGTGACTACATTTGCCTCTACCTTACCTTCATAAATATTATTATTAATAGTACCAGCTCTATAGTCACCATATTTAAGACCAAAAGAAATCGTATCACTCATACAGCTCGCAGCCATCTCACTACTATCTTTGCAATCAGCATTATATATAAATAAACCCCCAGGAACAAGTGCTTCCATCAAATATCTTTTTTCTCTTATTAGCTCCTCTCTATTCTTATAATTTTCGATATGCACTGGTACAGCTGCAAACTGAGTCATGACGGCTATATCAGGCTTCAGCCATTTGGTAATACTTGCTATATCACCCTTTTTATCTGCACCAACCTCTAAGATTAGATAGTCAGCATATTCCTTCCCAAAATATACACTTATTCCTTTTAAAATTATCTTGATCCATTTGATACTACTACTCCAGCCAGTGCTGCATTTAAGTATAGTAAGTGGTATCCCAAAATCACTATTAAAACTTTTTTGACTATAGACTATTTTGTACGTCCCTAAAGCTGAAACTATATTATCCTTGGTACTTGTTTTGCCAATATTACCTGTAACGGCAATTATATAAGGCTTGTGTTTTTTTATAACTCTAATGGCCAAAAAGGTTATAATTATAAGCACTACTCCCTTTAAATAATTCCTAATCATATAACAATTATTATACCATTTTAAGCCTATTATATACAATCAAATAAGCCGAGACTCCTTTAGATCAAGAACATTCTGATTATTCTTAGACCAACTAAAAAGAGTAGTGAAATAGTTACTACAATAGAGGTGATATCTACTTTTGGTAGCTCACCCCCAAGATTAGCTTCCTCCTCATCACTTACAAATAGATCAGCTATAATATCCGCTTTAACTCCAATCTTAAGCGAGTCTGGTATAAAAGAATAAGTAATAAGATTTGGTTCTGATTCATTCACGCTTGGAGTTAGCGGTAAGACATATCTATTATCACCAACATTTATACTATTGTTTATAGTGACCGGATTAGAATCTAGCTTTGTTAAGCCGGATATGCAGTTGCCTTTACTGTCTATCACAAGGTCAGCAGGAACTTCAACTTGATTGAGAGCAATATTTGGGCAGTAATCAAGCTTAACAGGCACACACGAATCATCAGAGTCTCTTATCATACCAGTTGGGATTGACACTTGCAACCCTAATATATTACTACACATATCAATCTCACTCAATGTTGTGCCAACTTGATCTTCTCCTAGTTTTGGCAATACTTCATCTTCGACTTTTTGTATCATGCAGTTACCTTGTGCATTGATTGTTTGACCCACCGGTACCACACTTTGATTGCCAGATATATTTGGACACATATCTAGTGACTTCAAAACACATAACCCTCCCGTATCAACATTATATCCTGTGGGTACAATACTTTGCGAACCTGCGAGATTAATACACTTATCATCTATTGGGCTACACACTCCACTATTAAGACCATATCCAGATGGCACATTATATTGTTGATCAGGAAGATTTGGGCACACGTCTGTGTAAGAAGAAATTATGCCACCACCAGTACTCACGGTCGGGGTTACAACAGGTGTTGTTGTAGATCTTGCTGGTATCGGCCTCCAATCAGTCTTAATACAAGCTGAAACATCTGCACAATCAAATTTAACCCAGCCGCCACCGACTCCACCAGTCCAAGCCCACCCTATGAATTCTCCGTTATTGTTTATAGCCACTTGATGATTAGTCACACTAAAATTAACCCAGCCGCTACTCTGGGCCCAAGCTTTACCACTTAGTATACCAGTATTCGGATTTATAGTTACTCCCTCAGGGCCGGTCGGGTCAAATGTCACCCAGCCAATACTTGATCCCCAGCCGACTCCATCTACCCCATTAATATCATCGATAGTAACTTGAGTTACCCCGCTCGGTGCCATGTTAAGCGTATACGCAGATACATTACTGCAAGTTACTTCTTGGCAAATCTTGGTAGTCTTATAAAGTGGGTCAATAGTGCCGCTACTCATAGAGGCGCTACTGAGCGCTAAGGTAGTTAGTATTATTAAAGTTGAGTATAAATATTTCATATTATTAATTCTTAGAATAACCAGCTTATTTGAAAGCTTGGTTAAGTTTTAAGTCAGCCATATATTTGACTCTTCCCTCTTCCTTGCTATAGATTATCCCTTTCCCAGACTCTGCAAAGTATACTAATATATCACCGCTTATGGCATGACTGTAAAAATTGTTTTTGATAGATAGTTCTTCCTGATTATCAATAGTGTAATACTCTGGAGTACCTGCTGGTAGAGTGATCGTTTTAGATATTATACTAAGAATGCTGTCAGACTGTGGAGTATTTGAGGTGGGAGATTTTTGATTATCTGAATAAAAATTATAACAGTAAGCAAAAATAAAATAAACCAGGGTCGCAATGAGAATTTTAAACAATGTATCGTGACTATAAATCTCTGGCTTAAGCGTGGCCTTCTTAGCTCTGGCCATTTTTATAGTAGTTTTTTTATTTAACTTTTTATGTTCATCAGTCATAATATTTTTCTTTATTATAATTATAACATAACAAAATTTTAAAAATAAAAGTTATTAACTATTTTGTAGACAGATCTGCACTACACTATATGTCAAGCTCAGCTAAATGGGCATTTGATTGAATGAAATATTTTCTAGGTCCTACTTCAGAGCCCATTAACATCTCGAATATCTTATCGGCTTCTTCGGCTTCTGTCACGTCCACTTTCTTGAGTGTTCTATTCTTAATATCCATAGTTGTCTCTTTGAGCTCATCTGGATTCATCTCTCCGAGACCCTTATATCTTTGCACTCGCCACTTGCTTGTTTTGGCTTTTAGCTTGACCTCGTCCTCGCCCTCGTCTTCATCACTCACAATCTCTTCAGCTTCCTCTTTGCCAACAATCTTAAATTTCTCTACATCAGTATAGGCATAATGCATCTCTTTACCCTTGGTTAGCTTATAAAGTGGCGGCTGCGCGATATAGACATATCCGGACTCGAGTATTGGCTTATAATATCTGTAGAAAAATGTTAAAAGAAGTGTGCGTATATGTGATCCGTCTACATCAGCATCTGTGGCGATTATGATCTTGTGATACCTTAGCTTACTAATATCAAAAGTGTCTCCTATAGCAGCGCCCATAGCTAGCACTAAGTTTTTGATCTGCTCACTCGCGAGCATCTTGTCGAGCCGCGCCCGCTCGACATTTAGAATTTTGCCTCGGAGCGGGAGTATCGCTTGGGTCCGTCTATCACGACCCATCTTGGCGCTACCACCTGCCGAGTCTCCCTCCACGATAAATAGCTCAGACTCAGAAGGATCACCGCTTTGACAGTCTGCTAATTTACCTGGAAGTCTAAGTCCGTCGAGCACACCTTTACGAAGCACACTATCTTTGGCAGCTTTGGCTGCTTTACGAGCTCGCATGGCGAGCAGACCTTTGCCAACTATATCCTTAGCGTCATCAGGGTTCTCCTCGAGGAAAGTTGAGAAGGCCTCAGAGAATACATTAGATACAGCCGCTGTAGCCTCGACACTTCCAAGCTTACCTTTGGTCTGTCCTTCAAATTGGATCTCACGCATCTTAACTGACACGACTGCCGTGAGCCCCTCTAGCACGTCGTCACCAGTTAAGTTCTCATCTTTCTCTTTGAGTATATTAGCTTTACGAGCATAAGAGTTAATGAGTCTAGTGAGTGTAGTCTTAAATCCGGTCACATGTGTGCCACCTTCTGGTGTATGTATGTTATTAGCAAAAGCCACCAGCTTGCTATTCATCTCATCG
The DNA here is from genome assembly GCA_031386485.1 of bacterium. Lineage (GTDB taxonomy): Bacteria > Patescibacteriota > Minisyncoccia > Phycocordibacterales > UBA5272 > JAUPVO01. The sequence continues at coordinate 1,147 of JANNCJ010000074.1, read as the reverse complement.
GTATACTGGAGTGCTATCTCTACCCCCACGTTATCAGACTCTTTGTCAGTATAAAAGATATTCTTATGGACCACCTTGTTCATTATATTATAATGCTTCACTAATGCCTTAAGTCCACCTTCAAAATAGAAAGTCATTGACTTCACTGGGAGTCCAAAGTCTGCCAGATATGTCGCACCGTCGAGATCAAGCTCTTCCTTGTAATCCCTCGCATCTATCACAATAATCTCAAGACCTTTTACAAGATAAGCTTGCTGCCGTAGATGCGAGACCACAGTCTCATAATTAAATTCTACTCCTTCTTTAAAAATTACTGCATCTGGCTCAAAAGTAACTATAGTTCCTCTATACTTACTCTTCCCGACTTGCTTCACGGGAGCTTTCCTCTTACCGCAGCTATACTCTTGCATATGTAATCCGCCATCACGATGTACTTCGACTTTGGTATAAATAGATAAAGCGTTTACTACTGAGGCTCCCACACCGTGAAGTCCGCCAGAAACTTTATAACCGCTCTCATCATTCTCATTGTCAAATTTACCTCCTCCGTGAAGCGTAGTCATTACCACTTCGAGCGCTGAGACTTTCATCTTTGGATGTATGTCGACCGGTATACCGCGCCCATTATCGACAACGCGCACTCTGTTACCTGGGAGTAAAGCAACTTCCACACGATTAGCGTGACCATTCATAGCCTCATCACGTGAGTTATCAAATATCTCAGTGATAAGATGTTGGAGTCCTGAGGGACCTGTCGATCCTATATACATGCCCGGTCTCTTCCTTACCGGCTCTAGACCCTCAAGTACTTGTATGGAGTCAGCGCCATATGAGCTCTTCTTTACCTTGCCCGCCATAGCTTTAGCGTCGGCTGGGACTTTGGTGTCTTTTGGGGTTGGGATTTTTGCTGCTGCCATAGTATCTATATATAATAAGCTTATTTTGTTAAAAATTTATATTAATTTGGGTTAATATTTCTTCCTCTAATTATAACATTTTTCATAAATTTAAAATACTTGACAAGAAATCTACACTATGCTATACTATAAAAGTAGATGGAAAAATATCTTGTCAAAGGCTTGAGAAATCTTGTGACATGACCAGCTATGTGGGGCGGAGTAAATTCCGTGGGCCCTGCTAACCGATA
>JANNCJ010000035.1:0-7726 GCA_031386485.1 bacterium | reverse complement strand
AAAGCAACCAACTCATATAAGCATTGACATATCTGATTATTAAATGTATACTGATTTTGTGAGGTAGCATTTCGCAAACCTCTAGGAGAAAACAATGGACCTTCAGACAATGATGAGCCCCAACACCTGGCTCATTCTCGGAATCTTGCTTGCAATGTGCACGGCAATTGCCGCACCCGCTGGCTGGCTTTACTACAGCCAAACCAGCGGTACATCGAGGTATACCAAAACTGGCACCTTCTTGGTGCCTCTCATCACATCGTTCGCTTCGCAGCTGTTGATCGTGGTGATGGCGCGTCCCAACTGGATATCGCCGCAATTGATCATCATGCTTCTGCTTTCGGCATCGATATCAGGACTGCTCCTGATGCCACACAGACGGTGATACTGTCAATTGCTTCAGTTACACGCTCCCACTAGTTTGGGGCTGTTTTTATTTATTTATAACTTTTCAAAAATTCTACCTCAAGATCATTAATGCTCCTTCCAAAATATTTAATATATGCACCACTCATCTCCTCACTAATAGTATCTCGATTTAGATTGGTGTAGAATTCTTTATATTTTTCTAATCCAAAATTATCAAGTAGATACTTAGTCCACTCAGCGACAAGTGAGTAGAAGTATATAGCATAATCATCATCAGTATTGAACCAGTCTTCTTTTGTCAGATATTTAGACGGATACATGTTAAGTTCTTTTGCTAGCCCATCTTTGACATATTCACTATGAGGCTTTTTGTCCCATGCGTGACCTACCATGTACTCAGCTAACCCTTCTTGAATGAATGGACCAGGAAATCCAAGCGATAGGACCAACAAATGCGTGTCCTCGTGAGGCCCTATTGGTTTATGTTCTTTTGTATACAATACATGAACTATGAATTCATTTACTACAGACTGTGCATACCATGGATCACCCATAAGCTCAGTCTTGAGTTCTTCATTTGGATAAAAGTAATAAGTTATTTTCTTTTTAAGATTCTCATCACTATCATCAAGCTTTAACGTATCAATAATTTTTATTCTTGTATCTTCTTGAGTTTTAATTATAAAGTCAATATCTTTCTCGGCTACACTTCCAGCTGTGTAATAGAAAATATAATGATCAGACTCATTCTTTATCCAATCTTTGTATTCTAAAAATTTATGTGTGTACGTTGGGAGGTTTTGTGGATACATAATTGAATTATAGCATAAAAAAAGAGGGTGGTTAACCCTCTGCCACTTATCAGTGGCTTGAAGAACTTCAGTAGTTCAGTTGCAGCAGGCCTTCGTTCATGGACTTTAGGAAGCCTTTTTGGCAGAACCTGTTGGCTGAGCCTCCTTGGTTTCCTGCAGCGACCATGGCGTCATGGGGACAGCCCCCTCCGCAGATAGGAAGGAACGCGCACTCTTCCTTGATGCAATCATCGGTGCGTTTCCACCTTTCGTAACGCTCATCCTTGGCATAAATCGCAGGCTTCACGAAGACTGTCGCAAAGTTGAACTCAGGCCGACCGACTGTGGCAAAACATTTCTGTATGCCACCATCTGGAGTGAACACTGCTGAGTGCTTGGCGACCGCAACGCAGAGCGGACCTGCGATTTGGTCTTCTGGTATTTTGAAGCCGAGCGCCTTGGTCTTTGCCCAAAAGGCAAGAGCTTTTTCAGCGAGCTCACCTTCTGACTTGTCGCCATTCACGCCTTCAAAGGTGTCAGTGATGAAGCCAAGAGTCAACCTGATCCTTGAAGTGTCGCCGAAAGTCACCAGTTGATCGAGAAGTTCAATCGCACTGTCAGCATTGCTGAGGTCAAAGGAAACACGAACATCGACTCCGTCGATGTGGCTGGTCCCGAGAAGGTTTTGAATGTTCCCAGTGACCGTACCAAAGATATCGCGATCGTTCGTGCCTGGCCTGCGCTTGTTGTGAACATTCCTCGTGCCGTCAAGCGTGATCTGAACTCGCTTCCAGTTGTACTGAGACAACTTTTGTGCAAATTCGAGATCAAGAAGCTCACCATTGGTGACGAGCTCAGTCCAGAACTCGAGTCCAAGAGATTCGCACAACCGTGCGTATACCTCACAGGACCTGAGAACGATATCCTTTCGAAGCAGTGGCTCGCCGCCGAAAAACACGAGACGGAACTGCTTGATCTGAGGGAACTTCTTCAGGTAGGCAGTGACCCATTCGATCCCAGCCTGCTCAACTTCTGGCTTCATGGGTGTACCTCGGTCAGCACCATTCTCGAAGCAGTAACCGCAGCGAAGCTGACAATTCACTGTTGGAATGACATGCAGAATGAACTGCTCAGCTTTCTTGTTGCGTGCGTCCATAAGCAGACTGTTCCAGTCAGCGAACTCGTCCTTACTCTCGTCGACGATGATGCCGGATTGGTAAAGGGTTTCTGCTTCAGTTTCAGACAGAGTCCTGTCGCCGTTCTTGAGCGCAGATATGACGGCTTCTTGCATGGCCACCACCCCGCCAGTCTTTGTGTTTTTGATCAACACTAGAGTCGAGTCTTCTTTGCGTCTGGTGTAGACGTTGAATTTGCTAAATCTCATGATATTTCCTAAAGAAACGCCCCTTGACCTGAAAAGGAAGGGGCGGGGTTGCAGATCGGGACTTGCGGACAGGCTTCGCGGGTTCAGTACCCGCAGTTATCCTTTCCGTATTTCTTGTTTGCCCCAAAGCGAACCTCAGGGTTGCCAGGCTTCAGCAGCTCGACAGCACGCGCTGATTCGGGCGGGGTTTCGAGCTGCTTCGACTGTTCGTCGGGCATGGAAGTTTGGGTTTGGTTTTGGTTTTGCGCTTGCATAGCGATCTCCATGGAGGAATGTGCAAATCTATCGTCAGCGTGCACGCATATGACAGACCGAGGGTTCAGGTCACGACCGTGAACTGTAAACTCTCAATAATAGAATAACACAAATCTATTCACTAAGCAAATATTTTTTTATATCAGAAATTTTTAATTTTCAAACTTGCAGAGCCGGCAAGTTTACTTGCCGGTCTCTTTATTCGCAAAAAATACCCCACGGCGTAAGCTTGGGGATGTAGCGACATCCAACATTCTTCATTTCCGTATGTTAGAATACATACATGAAGAAAGATTACATACGAGCCGACCATAGTGTATATCTGTGCGATTACCACATTGTGTTGGTAACCAAATACAGGAAGAACATAATAGCTAATGAAGGAATTTGGTCATATTTAGAACAAAAATTCTTTGAAGTCACTGAACATTACCCACGACTTAGAATTAAAGAAATCAATCATGACATTAATCATGTACACATACTAATCTCTATACCACCACAAATGACAGTGGGTAGTGTGGTCAGAATACTTAAAACAAACACAGCCGCTAACATTAAGACCAAATTCCTCTTCCTTAAAAAAGTCTATTATGGTTCTGATGGTATTTGGTCAGATGGTTATTTCGTCTCCACTGTCGGCGTAGACCAAGCTATCATACAAAAATACATCATACAACAAGGAAATGAAGATGTTGGACAAACAGCTACGCTATTTGACTAGTGGCCCTCGCGCAGCGCGGGGCCCTGATACCCCGAGCGTAAGCTCGTGGGTGGTTCATTTAGTCTTATTCTTGTATTTAATACTTTTACGATGATATTCTATCTTTCTTCCGTATATACTCTTAACATATCTATAGAGACTTGTTTTGGATGTATTTAACTTACCTCTACTTTCTTTCTTAACTCTACCAGCTACATTACTAGGAGACACATCATCTAGTAATAGTTCCTCTACTCTTTCTTTAAGTTTAGTATTAGATACTATACTCATCATTTGATATTTAGAATTAGAACGCTTTACCAAATACTTCGCATGAGCCTTCTTGCTTGTATATACACCTTCAACACTATTTCTCTTTATCTCTTCTGATATTACAGAAGAGCTTCTGTTTAAAGCTGTTGCTATTTCTCTTTGTTTGTAATTTTTCTTAAGTAGTATTTCAATTTCATTTCTTTCTGCTTTTGTAATGTGACCTTTGTTTTTTTAAAATTTTCACTCTTTAATTATACTAAATTAATTCGTGTTCATATGGGAAGGTGGGAGCCATTTAAGTCAGAAATAGAATTACAGATACAAAAGAATATGGATGAGTATACAGAGAGTATAGAAGACGAGATTAATAATTGAAAATAAAACATAAACATGACACAAATAAATAAATTATCAGCACAAGATCAGTTCGCCAGCAGTATACATATTGCTATGGATAATTATTACAAGCAAGCAATGTCAGAAAGGATAAAAATGGGTAAATTAAGGAATGAAAAAGACTGTGCAAAAGGTCGTTGCATTGTAAAGAATTGTAAAGTATATTATGACTAAGTAAGAATTAGAAAAACAATCTTATTATTAACGAATAAATAACTATGAACAAACTAAATAAATTATCATTGCCTACAACAATCATAATATCAAGTCTTATTTTAGGTGTATTTTTCTACGCAACAGAAGTAAATAAGCAGAACTCTATTGAAAGGCAACAGCGGATTAAATTACAAGATGATAAACAACAACAAGAGGCTAAAAATGCTTTAGAAGACTTAAAATTAAAACAAGATGAGTGTAGAGAATTATCGATAGGCGTAATGAAAAAGTGGAATAATATAATGGGTGTTACTTATGATAACGAGGTCTGGGAAGAATGTGTAGTAACTTATACTAATTCAGAAACTGGTGAAATTGAGACGTCGCCCTTAAGCCTAATGAAAACGAATAAATAACATGAGAGACAAACCATTTTATAAAGCAGAAGAGCTTGCAGAGAAGTTGGAGGTTAACATAATGACAATATATCGATATATCAAAGCTGGTCGATTACAAGCGTATAAAATAGGAAAGGAGTTCAGGATCGACAAGGATGAGTTTAATAAGTTTCTTAAGAGTGTAAGTACAAAATAGAGTTATGCAATGGATTATACTAATACTAATCGGAATTATATGGCTTATTTTTTGGATTTTTTCTGAAATAACATCATCTTTGTCAAAAGCGTCGGACATAAAAAATCAGAAAAAGAATTTAGAGAATAAAAGAAAACTAGAGTTCCCAGATAGAGTAATAGATAATTCGATGAGCTTGCTCGAAAGAAACATGGATATTATAGAGTCATATAACAGAAAAATTGTATCTTCATCAAGCTCAAGATCATATAGGTATTATTACATAGACAACATGACTCGTGACTGTATAAATGATATTTGTTTAGCAGAGTCGAAATACGAGGAAAGTCCAAATAATAAATATTTATCTTCATGGGAATATTCTGCACCTCCAGAATGGAAAGTGTTATCGAATGAAATAAAACTTATCTTAAGAAACAGGGAAAAAGAATTAGATCAAATTGAAAAAGTAGATGAAATGAACAGACAAAAGGAAAAGCTGGAAAACCTCATAGAAAAATATTCTGATTTGCTTAACCAGTTTAATGAGGTGGTATATAGAAAAGTTAAAACAATCGATGGTTACGGAGAAGAGAACTGGGATGCGGTCGACAAAGAAGCGATATTTCTGGTCGAAAAAATAGCAAAGAGAGAAGGACATAGTGAGAGCAAGATTAAAGATTGGAGAAAATTCACTTGGGGCATGCCTCATGAGTATATTGATTTAATCCCACATTTAAAAAACGAATTTAATAAATATTATAAGGTAAGACAGAGTAACTCGATTAACAATACTGAAATTAAAAGCATGTCTGGAATAGAGTTCGAAAATTATTTAGCTTCACTTCTTAAGCTGAATGGTTTTGAAAGTGTCTCTGGCACACCCAAAACAGGTGACCAAGGCGCAGATTTGATAGCGAAAAAAAATGGAAGAACAATAGTAATACAAGCTAAAAGATACGAATCAACTGTCGGGAATAAAGCGGTACAGGAAGTGGTTGCTGCTGTTCATTTTTACAATGGTCATGAGGGCTGGGTTATTACAAATTCAAGCTTTACGAAATCTGCAAGGGAGTTGGCGGGTAAAAGTGGAGTCACCTTAGTAGACGGATTGGACTTAATGCAATTCTCTAATTTTATTAAAAATTTATGAAAGCAATAATCCTAGCAAGAGTATCCACTCAAGAACAAAAAGAAGCTGGCAACTCACTCCCCGCACAACACGCAAGATTGATTGTTCATATCGAGAAGTCATATAGCAAAACAACAAACTCAAAATTAGTCTTAGACAAAGAGTTCGTTTTTGATGAGAGTGCGTACAAGGAACACCGAAAAGAGTTTGATAAAATAATCGATTATATAAATAAACAAAAGGAAACAATAGCATTTTGTTGCGACAAGGTAGATAGATTATCTAGAGACTTTTTGATCGGCTTGCCAGCTCTTGAAAGATTAAGGAGAGAAGGTAAAATAGAATTGCACTTCCCAGGTGACGGGCTAGTCCTGCATCAGAATTCACCAGCAACAGACTTGTTCCATTTTAATATTGCATTAGCACTTGCGCAATATTATTCAAATGCAATTAGCGACAACACTAAGAGAGCTTTCGAACAAAAGCGAAGAAATGGTGAATGGACAGGACGAGTAAGACTCGGATATTTGAATGTGCCACTCGACGTAGAAAATAGAACAAGAAAAGATATTATAGTAGACCCGCTTAGAGGCTTCCTTGTTGCTGAGATGTTCCAGATGTACGCTACTGGTAATTACTCTCTCGAGACCATAAGAATAGCAATGACTGAGAAAGGATTAAGAACTCTTAAAGGTGGTATCTTAACAAAAAGTACTGTTGAGAATATACTTAAGGATAGCTTCTTCTGTGGTATTGCAATGTCTAAGAAGTACGGCTCTTACCTGCATAATCATCCTAGACTAATAGACAGAGAGACATTTGATAAGTGTCAGCAAGTTAGAGGAAAAAGAAAGAAGAGTCCAAATAAAGAAAAATCAAAAGACTTCATATTTAAAAATATATTTAAGTGTCATAACTGTGGCTGTGCTATTACCGCAGAGCAAGTTAAAAAGAAGAATGGTGACACATACAACTACTACTCATGCACTAATGGCAAGAAGATATGCGAAAGAGTGTATGTAACAGAGAAAGAGCTTCTAGAGCCCGTGTACGGCATTTTAGAGCGATTAGAGAGTATCCCAGCGGATGTACAAGATAAGCTTGTAGAGAGGCTAAAAGAACTGAATGACTCTGAAGTAAAATATCACGATAATCAGATTAACAGAATACAAGCTGAGCATAAAAAGTTACAGGATAATAAGAACTCGCTTCTTAACAAATATATCGAAGAGAGTATTACTAAGTCAGACTATGACAAAAAGATGCAAGAGTATAATGATAAGCTTCAGCTTCTCGAAATAGAATCCTCTGAGTACACTAAAGCAGACACAGACTATAAAACTACTATATCTACAGTATTTGCGCTCGCCAGACGTGCAAGAGAGATATTCGATAGTTCTGAAGTCCATGAAAAAAGACAGATTTTGAATTACTTACTTCAGAACTCCACTCTAAACAGAAAAACGCCTTGTATTACAATGCGTTCTCCGTTTAATTTGATACTTGATTTATCTTATCGTCCAATTGGGCTCCGTGAGTAGGGATCGAACCTACGACCAACTCGTTAACAGCGAGCTGCTCTACCGCTGAGCTATCACGGAATGTGCTTACACTTAAATACAAATAGGATCGGTATTTAAATGTAATATGTATTATACTAAATTTTACAAATAAAATCAAATCAAAAAGTAAAC
>JANNCJ010000016.1:0-9441 GCA_031386485.1 bacterium | reverse complement strand
GGTAATGCTACCAATACAGGAATTTTGAATACAAATGCTTTAACTTCAACTAACTCGACTAGCACTAATCTCTTTGCTACTTTAATTAATGCTATCACTGCTATCTTTACTAATCTTCTGGCTACGAATGCGACTCTGACTAACGCCACTATCACTAATCTAAGCTTAACTAATGCCCTCAAGGTAACCAGTGGAGGCACAGGTACAAGCACTACACCAACATACGGAAAGTTATTAGTGGGTAATCAAGCAGGAGGGTATGATTTCGTTGCAACTTCATCACTATTCGTGGCTTCATCAACATTTGCGAGCTCTACTACCATAGGAGCCACAGTACAGAATGCGCAGCAAACAGGTATATTCTTCTTAGATGCATCTGGCACACTCGCTCAGGATACTGCTAACTTCAATTATGATTCAGTTTCTAAGAAGCTTACTATCACAGGAGGAGTAGATCCACTCTTCCTACAGCTTAAAGACGTGACTACCGCTTCTGGCTCAGCTGCTTATCTAGAAGTCTTTGCTGGTAATAATGCTGCAACATCTTCGACTGGTAATGGTAGAGTCAGATACAATGCCACCACCACTAAGTTCGAAGTCTCAGTAGATGGTGGTGTATACAAGCCAATAACAGTAGATGCAGTACAAGTAGCCTCAGGCACAGCTACTAACACAACATTAAGATGGAATGGATCATCTTGGGTAGAGAATGCTAACTTCTTAGTAGACGCACTAGGCAATAGCACTTCTTCTAATTCTACTAGTACTAACTTTTTTGCCACTCTTTTAAATTCAATCACCGCTATTTTTACTAATCTATTTGCTAATAATGCGACTATTACTAATAGTACTAGCACTAATCTATTTGCTACTACTGCTTCAACTACAAATCTGTATGCTGGTAATGGAGTATATACTGGCACGTTAACTCTTAACGACAAGAATGGCAATAGTATACCTTGGACTATTAATGAATCAGCAACGGGAGGTTTATCATTTAATTATCCTACTGTCGGTGTTGCTAACCTTAGTGCAGCAGGAGTATTTACTGTAGCATCGAGCTTAGTTGCTCCTAATGCATCTATTACTAGTGCTGTCATAGCAACTATTAGTTCTGGCAATACTACAGTTACAGGCAACTTCATATCTGCTACATCTTCTCTCGCTACTTCTACCATCTCTAGACTAACAGTAAGTGGTAATACCTTCTTAGGCACTATAGCCACAGGCACGGCTTCTGATACTATAGTTATAGTTAGAGATCAGCTTACCGGAGAGATCAAGCAAGCATCTATAACATCACTAGTTCCTTCTGCTACCGGATCAATAGCATTTGCTACAACAACAGGAATGTTATCGATGCTAATTAACAACGTATTATCCACTACCACTCTTGATAATTTTGCACAATTAACAGTAGGAAATCTAAACGTAACTAACAGCACTACAACTAATAGTACCAGCACTAATCTATTTGCTACATTACTTAATGCTATTACTTCAGTCTTTACTAATCTCTTTGCTACTAATGCCACTACGACCAACTCTACTTCAACCAATTCATTTATATCTAACCTAGTTGCTACTAATGGTTCATTCTCCGGTCTACTCGGCACAAGTGCGACAATAACTAACGCGACTACGACCAATCTCGCATCAACATACACTAATGCAGGTGAGCTTGTAGCAGGCACTTCTACTTTAGCCACCACCACTGTCACTCTACTCACTGTCTCATCTAATGCAAATGTCAGTGGTAACCTCACAGTATTATCTACTTCTACACTTGCTACTACTACAATAGCAGCACTAAGAGACTCATTAGGTAATCTAGGTACGGCAGGTCAATTCTTAAAGACTACTTCTACAGGTACAGCATGGACTAGCTTATCATCGAGCGTAGCCACAGGCTCAATAGGCATAGTCCAGATTACAGACGGTAATGGTAACTTATTAGCTGCTTCTAATGTATCTTACTCTACTAGTACAGGAGAGTTCACAGTAAGTGGTACTACCACCTTAGCTACGACTACCATTGCCACTTCAAGCATAACATTCTTAAATGTTATTAATACATTATTCACGAATTTAGCTCAAATAGTGACGGCACAAATAATTAATTTGAGCGCTGTTAATTCTACAACATCAAACGCGACCACTACTAATCTAGCATCTACCTACACTAATGCAGGCCAGTTAGTAGCGGGGACTTCTACATTAGGGACTACTACAGCTTCTATATTAACCGCAGGTAATACTATAGTAACTGGCTCATTCTCTGCTGCAACTTCTTCTCTTGCTACTTCTACTATTTCAAGACTTACAGTAAGTGGTAATATATTCGTAGGCGCAATGGCTACTGGTACAGCATCTGATACCATCATACTAGTCAGAGATCAATTAACAGGGGAGATCAAGCAAACTACCTTAGCTGCTGTGACTTCTTCTACTACTGGAGCTTTATCATTTGCAACCACTACAGGCATACTTACTTATAACCTTAACGGCATACCATCTACGACTACGCTTGACAACTTTGCTCAGCTAACTATTGGTAATGCTACAGCAACTAATCTATATGCATCTAATGCAAATGTAAACAATCTAACAGCAGGCACATCTAGCTTAGCTACCACCACCGTAACTCTACTTACTGTATCAGGTAATGGTACTGTAAACGGTAATCTCACAGTAGTATCTACTACTACCTTAGCCACTACTACTATAGCAGCACTAAGAGACTCATTAGGTAATCTAGGTACGGCAGGTCAATTCTTAAAGACTACTTCTACAGGTACAGCATGGACTTCACTTTCATCATCTGTAGCTACAGGCTCTGTAGGAATAGTCCAGATTACAGACGGTAATGGTAACTTATTAGCTGCTTCTAATGTATCTTACTCTACTAGTACAGGCACATTCACTGTATCAGGTACTACTACATTAGCTACTACAAGTATTGCTTGGGCTAATATACTTAGTGGTGTTGCTAATCTAAGTAATGCTACTATCACTAATGCTACTAGTAGCAACTTCTTCGCTACTTTACTTAATGCTATCACTGCTGCTTTTACTAATCTGTTTGCTACTAACGCAACTATCACCAATAGCACTTCGAGTAATTCATTTGCGTCTACGTTAAATGCGGGTACAGGTAATATATCTGTAGCTACACTAGGCACCACTAGTATTAACGGCGCAATATCTGGTGCATCAGTAATCACAGATAGCACGCTCGCTTCATCTACCAATACTAACCTAGCTTCAGCCTTAGCACTTAAGACATATATTAACAATAAAGTTAATGGCTTAGCATGGAGACCAGCAGTAGATGTATTGTCTACGACAACTAACGTTGGTTTATTGATTGTCGGTCTGCCTGTTGCAATAGTGGATGGTACAATACTTACAAATGGAATGAGAGTGTTAATCACTGGTGAGCTCACATCTCCTGCCACATATCTAAATAAAGTGTTCGTGGTTAGTGGGGTAGGGTCATCAATAGTACTTACTTTGGCTACTGATGGTATTAGCGGTAATGGTACAGCCAGCACATCAGACACGCTTTTTGTAACTTCTGGTCTCCTTAATGGTAACAAAACTTACACTTATAATGGCACAGCATGGGTACTTGGTGCAAGCCTTAACGGCTCACTCGTAGCCACCAATAATCTCTCAGACTTAACTAATGCTACCTCTGCTAGATCTAATCTCTCACTTGGGTCTGCCAATGATGTTACTTTTAACTCTATTACGGCACTTAATTCTACTAACACCCTCGGCACCACTACCATATCTACCTCATCTATAACGTTCCTAAATGTACTTAATACATTGTGGGCTAATATATTAAGCGTGCTTAATCTAAGCGCGACCAATGCAACTATTACAAATGCTACCAGCACTAATACATTTACTAATAATGCAGTAGCTCTTAATACTAATGCTGGCAATCTAACTGCAGGCACATCTAGCTTAGCTACCACCACCGTAACTCTACTTACTGTATCAGGTAATGGTACTGTAAACGGTAATCTCACAGTAGTATCTTCTACTACCTTAGCCACTACTACTATAGCAGCACTAAGAGACTCATTAGGTAATCTAGGACTAGCTGGACAATATCTACGTACTACTTCTACTGGTACAGCATGGACCACATTATCTACATCAGTTGCTACTGGATCAGTAGGCATAGTGCAGATCACAGATGGTCAAGGCAACTTATTAGCCGCTTCTAATGTATCTTACTCTACTAGTACAGGCACATTCACAGTAGCAGGTACTACTACATTAGCTACTACAAGTATTGCTTGGGCTAATATACTTAGTGGTGTTGCTAATCTTAGTGGCGCTACTATTACTAGTGCCACCGCCACTAACGTTAATGTGAGTAACTTAACCTCAGTTAACACTAATGCAGGAGCTCTAGTTGCCGGCACTACCACCTTAGGCACTACCACGATTTCTACTTCATCTATTACTAATCTTAATGTTTTACAAACACTCTGGGCTAATATGTTAAGTGTACTTAATTTGTCAGCTACGAATGCTACTATTACAAATGCTACAGCGACTAATGTATACGCAGGTAATATCATGGCCACTACCTCATTTAACGTTACTGGCACCACTACGCTGGCTACTACCTCAATTATAAATCTAACCGTAGGTACAACAACCAAATTAGCGAGCACTACATTTGGCGTATACAAAAGTGTGCCTAGTGGGGGAGAAATATGGACTTCCCAAACATCAGCTGCAGATAATCAGTGGATGGATGTTACATACGGAAATGGATTATTCGTCGCTGTTGGTCAGACAGGCACGGGTAATAGAGTAATGACAAGCCCTGACGGTGAAACTTGGACAATAAGATCTACGCCACAAGATAATCAGTGGCGCTCAGTAGAATACGGCAATGGACTATTCGTCGCACTCTCGCTTGGCGGCACCAATAGAGTTATGACCTCCCCAGATGGTATAACTTGGACCCTTAGAACTCAAGCTAATACTAATCAATATATAGATCTTGTTTATGCTAATGGATTATTCGTAGCAGTTTCATTCGATGGTACAGGTAACCGTATCGTGACATCGCTTGATGGCATCACCTGGACATCTCGCACAAGTGCTGCAGATAATCCTTGGACAGATATAGCTTATGGCAATGGGCTATTCGTAGCAGTCTCACAAAATGGAACAAATAGAGTTATGACCTCCCCAGATGGTATAACTTGGACTTCTAGAGCGGCATCTCACGCTAATGCTTGGTATAATATAGCTTATGGTAATGGACTATTCGTGGCACTTTCATTCGACGGCACAGGTAATCAAGCCATGACAAGTCCTGACGGTATAATATGGACTGCAAGAACTACCCCAGCAGACAATTATTGGACTGACTTAGTTTTTGGTAATGGACTATTTGTAGCAATCAGTCAGACAGGCACAGGTAATAGAGTCATGACCTCCCCAGATGGTATAACTTGGTCAACCCGAGTATCAGCGAACGACTTAGAGTGGATTGGAGTTACTTATGGTAATGGTAAATTCGTTGCAGTCGCAGCGTCTGGATCTGGCAATCGTGTAATGACATCTCTCGCAGGGTCTACAGATTTAGACAAGATATTCTCAGTTCAAAGTAACAAAAATGCAAATATTCTAGTTGTAAATGATAATGGACTTATTGGTGTAGGTACTACTACAGGACTCACCAACATACTTACCGTTAGTGGAGCTATCACAATTTCTTCTACTACCCCTCTTTCAACTACGTATGCGCTCTATAATAACGCAGGCACATTATATTGGAATGGTGCAGTAGTTGGTGGCGGCTCAACTAATCTTCTCTCTATATATGGAGGTGTAGCTACAGACACTACCTCTCTAGCGTATAGGACAGGGCAGCTAGTGCTAGGCACAACTTCGACCTCTACTACTAACGCTACTCTTATCTCTGAATCATTATCAAGCACTACTATAGCCTCACTAATAAGAGGTGCTATGGGTCAGCTTGCAGATATACTACAAGTTAAGAACGCCTCAGGTACAAACTTGTTCTCAGTTGGGACTACAACTACTACAGTAAATAGTAATTTATTAGTGAGTGGCACTAGCACACTCGCTACTACTACTGCTACTAATATAACAATAGGATCTTCTACTGTATCTACTGGTGCTGGCTTAGCGATATATAATACTCTTACTCAAACATTATCAGGAACTATCGCGATGATGAGTGGCACTACTACAGCGACAAGTACAGGTCTCACTGCAGGAGTGGACTTAGTCGTAGGTGATAACTTTAGCTATGCGGGCACTACAACAGTCTATACAGTAACAAGTGTAGTGAGCGCATCCCAATTTACATTTACACCAACTTCCACTGTGAACGTGACAGGAGTAGCTGTAATGCGCGCGTCTAATACCATCTTCGCCATGGCTGATGTACTTGGTAATATCAAGTCTTACTTTGATAGACTCGGCTCACTTTATACTAGTGCAGTTAACTTGGTGTCAGGTGCTAGTATAGCGACAACGACTAATGCAGTCTACAATGTTGGGGGCTCTCTCTACTTTAATGGAGCAGCGGTAGGAGGTAATACATCAGTAGCGACTAGCACTATCACATCATCAACCACACTAACATCATGGAATAAAACATATTATATTAATGACGTAGCAGGAGGAGGAGCAGTTGTCCTTACTTTACCGTCAGCTACAACAAGTGCAGGAGGATTGATAGAGATCAAAAAGATTTCTACCACCACTAATGCGATCACAATAATGCCGAGCTCTACTACCACAGGGCAACTTATCGATGGCGCGACTTCTTACACTCAGCTAACTACGTATAATCAATCAGTCACACTCAGATCTAATGGTGTTAACTATCAAGTCGTCTATGACGCTGGAGTGGGTATAGTCGCAGCTGAGAATGGTCAGAATAATGTTATCACAGATGGTACGACATTTACTACGACATTAATCGACATTGCTGGATCATCATTCACTTTACCTACTGCTGGTACTTGGCAAGTTACCTTTAACGTCTCAGCTAGGAATACCACAGTAGGCACTACCAATAGTATCGGTATATACAATGTTTCTAACTCTCTTGTCACAGGATCTAATGCCGTGTGGCAACAAGAAGTCGCAGCTAATGAGCATTCAGTTACGAGGACAGTACAGATAACCACTACTGCCGCAGAGACATTTAGGCTTCGTGGTATTACGAGTGCTGGCACTGTGACAGTTAGGAATAGTATTGCTACCAATCTCGGGCAATCAGCTATAACATTTAACAAAATCTCTGGCTATCTACCAATCGCTGGCCAAAGTGTGGATTATATAACAACAGTTGGAAATAACACAACATATACAGGTGCCGCAGCGCTCAGCGTGACCACTCTCACAGGTAATATTCCTCAAACTGCAGGTGTTTTTACTCTTACAGCAGGTAAAACTTATCATTTAAGAGGAGGAGTAAGTGTCAATCAAACTGCAACAGTAGCAACATTCAGATGGAGAGATATCACAAACAATGTCTTACTTGGCAATGAAGGCATTAGCTCTGCTTCAGACTTTAATATCGGTACAGGATCACAAGCTACAGCCGAAGCAGTGTTTACTCCATCTACAAATGTTACTGTCAGGCTAGAGAATACAGCAGGAGGACGGACTATAAATGCGACACAGTCATTTGCTAATATCACCCAGATCGGCACTTCTGCTTTTATCTCAGACTCGATACTAGCGGTGGGAGGTAATCAGTTCTCAGCCTCAGGCTCAGTTATGAATGTCGGTACTCTTAATAATAATGGTATACAATTCATCGCCTCATCAACTGTTGTCGGAGGATTTATTAAGAATACTTCTACTGGTTCAGCATCATCTACATTTTTTATAGGTACGACAACGCCTAATGCATCACTCTTAGACTCTATATCATTCTATGTAGAAGCTGCTATAGCCAAATTCGCTAAGCGTAATGTGGCCGGCACTGACGTGGCAGCATCACTAGTACTCGAGAGTGCGACATCATCAGTAGCTACCACCACTAATGCCCTTTACTCACTTAATGGTAAGCTTTACTATAATGGTGCTGAGATCTATTATGGATCATCTAGTACTCCGAATCAGGTGGTGGCGAGTTATATGCACTTCGCTGTTTCAAGCGCTGATAATGGATACACTACAAATATCTCAAATGGTGACCATATCAAGTTCACTTCTGTGGTAGCTAATACCGGTAATGATATTATTCTCGACTCCACAACGCCTTATGTCAATACCGCAAATACACCATCAATAGGACGTGTGACTCTAAAAGCAGGCAAAGCATATAAGCTCACAGGTGCAATAGGCTATTATACCTCAGCAGAAGGTAATCAGGTCTTTGGGTGGTACAACTCAGACACTAATACCCCAATTGGCTCAGGTGCTATCATCTGGTCAACTGGAAGTATTAATAAAGGTGTTATGCAGGCACCAGTAGCATACTATACACCATCATCTGACACTCGTGTCGAAATGAGAATTATTGGCTCAGGTAACATAAGTGCGATATATTCTACTAACGGCAGTAATCAAAATCAGACCTGGGGTGCAATCGAAGTCATCGCGGGTCAAGCAGCTGTCACAGGTGCTAGCGTCGAGAGCAGTTATGCTAAGCCGGCTGCTAACTTCACAGGTGTTGCTGGTACTGATCTTAACTTTACTAATCTAGTGAGTGGTGGCATCCCTTATGCATCAGGTACATGGACTTTAACAGCTGGTAAGACTTATGAGCTTATGGCTGAGATTGGTATCACTGGTAACAATTCGGATCAGATATTATTTGACTGGGTAGACTCATCTAATGTTAAGCTGACAGGTGCTAATACTGGTAACTCTGTCTCAGTTAATAATGCATCTACTGCAGGAGTTAACGGTAATACTGCAGCTTATGTAATATTCACCCCAGCTTCTAATATGACTGTCAAGTTAAGGACCGTGTCTGGATCATTTAGTGCGAGTAGTATCTCTGCTAATAATAGTTATGCTTCAATCAAGCAGCTCGGCGTTAGCGCAATCACAGGCGAGACCATCTGGTCTACCCAAGGTAACTCATTTAACGCAAATAGCATCTACAACCTAGGTACACTTAGTAACTCAGGATTACAATTCGTAGCATCATCATCAGTAATGGGAGGACTAACATACAATGCTAGCTCATCTCAAGGAGTATTCTATCTAGGTACTACTACACCAAGTGCTGCCCAGACTCAGAACTTCCTATTATACGCTAACAATACTGGAGGCTTCGTATCTACTACTACTTCTACAGGCAGAAACATTAACTCACTCTATATAGGTACTTCATCTGTATCTAGTGCAGTATCTTCTGCTACCAACACTAACATCTCTCTACTAGACTCTATACAGCTCTACATAGAT
>JANNCJ010000063.1:0-4243 GCA_031386485.1 bacterium | reverse complement strand
TTCTCTTTATTCATACCAATGAGTGCCATTGATCTTCTTTTATTATTTAAAACTTTGTTTATGTCCATAATGTTAGTGAATATATACATTTTGTTATGTATATATTGTAACATGGGAGTTATTTACGGACAAGGTTAATATTACCGTAAGAATAACTATTCTGAGCTTGAGGGTTTGTTAGCCATTTTGTATCAGTAAAGTTAGTTATAGAGTATGGATCATGACTTAGCCAGACTTTGTTACTTGTATTAAGATATCTAGCGTGAGCGTAGACTAAGTTGTAAGAGTTAAATTTTAACTATGCTTAGTCTGAGTTATTTACGCATTCGCAAATTTCCTAATATTAGTTAACCACCCTATTACCAACTCTTCCTTTGGACCTCCACCCCAAGCCCCCATCTGTTCAATCAAATTTGATATATCAGATTCACTATTATTTAGTATTTCATCAATATCCTCTATTAATCCCTCTTTCATTTCTTTATTCCATCTATCTTTAAAGAGTATGTTATTTAAATAATTATCTTCTGACATTCTTTCACCGTTTGGTTCTTTTAAGTCTAGCCATTCTGGGTCTTGGTGATACTCATTAGCTATAAGGCATGCTAAGAACCAATATTTTTCCTCTTTCCTCTGACAGCCATATGTTGAGTTTTTTATGATTTCATTTCGATTTTGCATATATTATTTAATTGTAAACATTGATTTAATAAATGGTTCATTCATATTGTTCTTTCTTAATACACAAGTAACTGTACATGACTGTGATACTGTATTTGCTTTCAAATCATAAGTCAGCCCTACATTTTTAGGCATTGAGAATGTAATCTGATCACCTCTTTTGTTTGATTTTTCAAAGGTTTTAACAAAATCATCATAATTCTTAAATAACGTATCTGCAGTTTCTTGTGCAGATTTTTGGTCAAAGAATGTTGAAGCTTGTGGATTTTTTGAATTTTTAATAGACGGATCAGTCTTTGTTCTGATAATCAATTCATCTACTTCTTAACCGACATGCCTTTCTAGCGTATGACCTCCTTGTGCTTCATGCCACAGCAAATCACTTTTATTTGTTGTATTTGAGATATCTCCCGCAACATCAGCCACCTTCCCCATCTTCCCTATCATATTTCCTACTTTAGCCATAGCCACGCCTGGTATAGCACCTAAATAGTCTAAGGCAGAGAGTTCTGATTGGGTACCATTATAGTAATGGTTACCTACATTATACATGCTATAGCCTGTAAGCGCTACTCCAGCTGCTTGTAATGCATATCCAGCTGCTGGTATTAAGAATGCGAACTTCCCATCTGGATCCACATTATTTACAGGATCATTATTACCGTAAGAATAACTATTCTGAGCTTGAGGGTTTGTTAACCATTTTGCGTCAGTAAAGTTATTTATACTGTATGGATCATGACTTAACCAGACTTTGTTATTAGTATTCAGATATCTAGCGTGAGCATATATAAGATCAGTATTTAAGTTATACTTGTGACCTGTGTAACCGTGGGAAGTTGGAAGAGTATTATTTACATTATATAAGTCACTTACCCTATCTCCCCATACATTAGTATACACCACTTCTGTAGTGGAAGCTAGAGGATTGGTTAATAATATAGGGGTACCTTGGTAGTTATTATGAATATATGCAAGTTCTGATAAATTATTAGAACTTGTCCCGAGCGTACTTGTCCTGAGCGAAGTCGAGGGGGTCGAGGGATTGCTATACTTGTATGTAGCCACTATCTTGCTATTAAATGGTATGTTGATAGTAGTGTATCCTCTAGTGTCTACTTCATAGTATTGGTTAATGTAATACTTGGTGTATGAGATCTCTTCTACTTCTTGTTCTAGGTTAGAGAGATACTTAGCGAGAGAATCTAAGTTTTTAGCTTCTAGAGATTGATAGAAGGTAACATAGTTAGAAAGAAAGATTGTGTAGAAGACACCAGAAATTTGTATCTCTATGGATGTAGGTGATAATACAGAGTAAGGATAGCCTTTGGGGTTAAGTAAAGCTAAAGTAGCTTGGTCTATCTCTATTATTGTGGTGGTACTTGGGGCTATAGTCCCGAGTGTAATCGAGGCTATAGTCCCGAGCGAAGTCGAGGGAGAGTTGATCATAGGCACTAGACTCGGATCACTCTCAGTCATAGAGATAATAGGAGGTAGATTAAGAGCTCCTGTATCTTGCTTGTAAGCATACTCTAATACTGAGATAGGAGTGATATACTCTAGCTCTCTATATCTATCTCTGTTGTAAGCATCGAGAGTGTTAGAAGCATTGATTATCTCTGTAGTGATGATTGGTGGTAAAGTATTAGTATCTATCTGATACTCTCTTCTTATCTCCTCACTAGTGAGAGACTTGTTATATAGCTTAAAGTCGTCTATGAGGCCACTTGCAGGTGATTGATAGGCTCCTGTGCTCCAATTCTGCACTGCTCCTAGGGTTATATTAGTTGAGATATTGCTAAAGTTATATGCACCGCCACTAGTACCTCCTACTGCCTTAGAGTCAGAGTCTAGCTCACCGTCTATATAGAGCTTTATGTTGGCGGTGGGGTTATTCTCAATGACTAGGTCTCGAAATACTAGTCTGGAGTAGTATAGAGTGCTACATTTAAAATCTAACATTTAGATATTATACCATTTATTTTAATAAGAAAGTCTTTGAATATACATTTTTACACTATACTTTTAAAATCTTTTCAATTATATCTTTTTCATATTCTAAGTCTTCTAATATTCTATAAACGGCTTTTGTAAAACATGAAGTAAATTTTACTTTAGGATTTTTATTACTTTGTATCGTTAAATAAGGAAGGTAAAAAGTATATGTGATTGTATTATTTTTATTGGAAACAAGTGGTTTACATATGATATAATCGTCAGAGACTGACACAGGATTATAAAGATTAATCTCTTGTAGGTCAGCTTTTTTTGTTGTTAGTATTAAAGCTAGTTTATAGTCTTTAAATCTCGACAAAAGTAAACCATCTTGAATAAAATACTCTCTTATAGTATCCATTAGATTAGTTAAATCTTCGTGAGTAATTATGTTATCGAAATTTATATTGACTTCTGCATAAATTTGACTTAATGTAATTTTTTTCATATTATTTATTTGCCATTTTTTGGCATCCAGTATTTTACAATTTTAGTGTTAACTCGATGATACGCGATGCTAATTTTCTTATTTTGTCGTGATTGTCTATATTTTTGAAAATGTAATTCTCCATAAGCACACTGTAAACATTTATAGTTTTATCATTATTCCCCATTAATCTTACCGCATCTTGATTTCCATATTGCAATCCACATTCACTACAAATCATGTCATCACTAGGGCTACCATTAATCCATGGTTCTGCTGTTAATTCAGTAAAACATACAGGGCAATAATAATTTTGTGATTTAGAATTCATATATTTATTTAATTATTTTTTGAAATTTTACAATTTCTCCAGGTTTATAATTCCAATAATCTAGATTTGACTTAAAACCGTGTTCTAAGGGATTCGGTTTAAACATTGTCTTCGGGGTGAAAGATTTTAGCGTGTTATTAAACTTGTATGAAGCAAAAGTATCATTAACTTTATCAAAAACTCTTACCGTAGTTTCCTTATTTTTATTTGTATACATTTTGAATTCTACATTCGATTTTTTTGATGAATCAACAAGGAACTCCTTTGTTTGCTTCACATAATCCACAGCATTTTTGCTTTCAAAATCTTTACCATGATTATTAAAGTGAGTTAGAGCATTCTTTGCTGAAGAAGTTTCATTTCCTTTAGTCCAGATTGATTCAAATGCAATCTCTGCTTTTTTAGAATCACTAACAACATTTTGCGTTCGCACTAAAGCCCCAAACCCAGTACCATATGGAATAAATAAGCCTCCAACATCTGCTAATAATGCTTGACCATCTGTTTTAGCTGCTTCTTAGTTCCCTTTGTAAAGGTTGTATGAGGCGGAGCCTATATCATAAAGTATAAAGCCTGCATCAGCAATAATATCTATAGGAACTCTCCCATCCGGATCCACATTATTAACTGGATCATTATTAGCATAAGAGTAGCTATTCTGAGCTTGGGGATTCATTAGCCACTTAGCGTCAGTGAAGTTATTTATACTGTATGGATCATGACTTAGCCAGAGCTTATTACTAGTATTAAGATATCTAGCATGTGCATAGATTAAGTCAGTACTCTGGTTATACGTATGTCCTGTATAA
>JANNCJ010000041.1:0-2496 GCA_031386485.1 bacterium | reverse complement strand
GTCTTGTTTGCCCTTCGTAGCATTCTCGCCCTGCGTAACTTTAGTGAAGTAGGGATGCGTAGTAGGGCTGATATGATTTTTTATTATGCATATATTATATACTTAGATGTATAGAATAGCAAATAGATTATTCTGTTATTTTACTCTCGATGAAAGAAGTCTTAAAAAATTTAAATAACAAAAATCACTTTATAGAAGTTGTATGCAAAGTCAATAATAGGACAAATGATTTCTCAATTAAATTTTATAACCATGTATAAAAATAAAAAAATACTTTGATCGGCAAGGTTCATGGTTTCCCCTTGCACCAGACGTCTACTTTTTGCAAAGTTCCGATGCCGATCAAAATATTCTTTATAAACATATTATAATCTAACCACAAAATTATGTCAAGTCAAATAAAAAATCATATCAGCCCTACTACGCATCCCTACTTCACTAAAGTTACGCAGGGCGAGAATGCTACGAAGGGCAAACAAGACAAATACAAAGCAGTATGGATGTCGCATAGCGCGATAGGTGATTATGAGAAGTGTCAGCGCCTCTATTATCTTCATAATATTTATAAGAATAAAGCAGGTAAGAAGATAAACATAGTAAGCCCTTATATGTCTCTCGGTATCGCTGTGCATAATGTGATCGAGAATCTTATCAATTTTAAAAGTGAAGAGAGGGTAGGGAGAGATCTGCTGGCTGACTTTGAAGAAGAGTGGGTCAAGTACCATGGCAAAATTGGAGGCTTTAGAAATGATGAGGAAGAATTAGAATTTAAAGAGAGGGGAATAGAGATGATGAAAAATGTAATGCAAGATTATAAGATGCTTAAGAATAAAACTATACCTCTTAAGAGCTATTATGATGGGGATATGCTACCTAATTATTATATAAGTGAGGGGGAGAACATTATACTCTGTGGTAATATTGATTGGATAGAATACATGGATCAAACCCCTTCACCGCTATGCGGAGCTTCCCCAGGGGAAGCACAGGAGTCACTTGCATTAAGTCCTTCCCTTGGGGAAGGTGCCGAAGGCGGAAGGGGTCTGTATTCTGGTATTCTTAAATTGATCGACTTCAAGACTGGTAAGAATGAAGAGAAAGATGACAGTATACAGCTCCCAATCTACAAGTTACTCTTAACAAATTTACAAAAGAAGTGGAGAGTCGGTGACGGGGCTTATTGGTATCTTGATAATGGATTAGTGGTAGATAAAGTTTTAGATGATAAGCTACTCGAAGATACAAATAATAAAATTATAAAAATAGGAATAGAGATCAGGGATAAGAAGTACGAATGGAAAGCTAATGCCAAATTTGGCCGTGCCGGCTGGGTCGAGCATGAAGACATGGGGAAGAATTTCCCATGCACTTCAAAACTCACTAACACAAATTTTTGCGACTGTAAGAAATACGAGAAGATAACCTCCGGCGACCCCTCAGCCGAATACATCGGTACTGACATGTACGGCAAAGACGCGTATTTTATAAACTAATTTTCTTCTTTATAATCTACATCACCCTTATCAACTTCAATATTTCATAACTCACTCCCACTAATTTGTGTTCGTTTTTGTATTTGTCGTAAATGGGCTTGAGTTTATCAGCGTTTTTCATATCCTCTTTGATGTCGTTTATTTTGGCTTTTGTTAATTTATTTTTCTTGATGAATGGATTTATGATTTCTCCAGCTAAGTTGATTAATATTTCATACTCAAGGCCCCTCCCCCCGCCCTCCCCCAAGGGGAGGGAGCTGGATTCTGTACCCTTCTCCTTGGGAGAAGGGTTAGGGATGAGGCCTGTATTTTGCTTTTCTAACAAATCACACAAATGATCTATGATGGTACGTAGTTGTATATCTCTTACTTTAGCCACTTCTTCTAAGCTCTTACCTTCTAATATTAATTTAAGCGTCACCTGTGCTGTCGGGAGCTTCTCTTCCAGCTTTTTACTTTCTTTGGCTTTGAGCTCATCGTCACTTAATGACTCTTCGAGTCCACCCATTCTAAGCCTCACTTCTTTTTGCTTTGCTTCTAGCTGCTCTTTTTTATATTTATTCAAAGCGTCTATAGCGTTATTAGATTTTTGTATCAATCTTTTATTCTCCTCTACTACAAATGGCGCGACTTGGAGAGCTTGATTATTAAGGCCTATGACCTTTAGTCCTGCGAGAGAGCGGACGCGAGAGAGGGCGACATAGCCCATACCAAAGCCAAATCCCTTAGTAAGATCCACCTCAGCTGCGTCGAGTGTCATGCCTTGAGACTTGTGTATCGTGATCGCCCAAGCATAGCGGAGTGGTATCTGCGAGACTTCAGCTAGTATCTTGTCGTCATCACTCTTAATCTGCCATGAGTCTGGGAGCACTATTACTTTGTCTCCATTTAGCTTCTCTACTATCGGCATATTATCTTTGTCAAAATCTACCACGACTCCGAGTGTACCATTCTGATATCTTTGCTGCCTGTCATTTTTGATAAACATCACCTTGGTACCAGT
>JANNCJ010000031.1:0-3128 GCA_031386485.1 bacterium | reverse complement strand
GCTGCGGCAATATATATGCTGACGAGATCTGCTTCGCTTCTAATATAATGCCCACAAGAATTTGCAGTACGCTAGAAGAATTAGAAATAAAAAATATTTATAAAAATATAATCAGCATACTAAGCGCTGCCATTGAGTCTGGCGGCTCATCAATCTCAGACTATAAGAATATAAATGGTGAGAGTGGTAGCTATGCTAGCAAACACAAAGTCTATGGTAAAGCAGGTAAGCCGTGTATTAATTGCAAGACTTTACTAAATAAAATTATTATTTCTGGGCGATCTACTGTTTACTGCAGCTCATGCCAACAATAAAACTAGCAACTAGACCCTCACTCTTATAAACTTCTTTTTACCAATTTTGTAGACACCATTCTTGGCAAGAGCTTTGTAATCATCAACAAGAATGTCATCAAGACTCACACCCTTTTGCTCTACTAATCTTTTCCATTCTGCTTTGCTCTCAATTAATCCTGCTTTTACAATTAATTCTGACGCTAAGTCACCATCGCTTCCTATCACTTCACCCATATCGTCTGGTACGCCACCGTTTTGGAATACTTCTACAAAATTGATCTTGGCCTGAGCCGCTGACTTCTCGTTATGATAGAGGGTTACTATGTCGCTCGCGAGTATCATCTTAATATCTCTTGGATTAGTTCCTGACTCAAGTGACTTTTTTATCTCTTCTATTTCCTCCTCAGTCCTATCAGTACAAAGTGTAAAGTACTTTATTATCAGATCGTCGTTAATACTCATCAGCTTATTATACATATCGTTAGGAGCGTCGACGACAGTGATTATATTACCCCAGCTGGTCGACATTTTTCTCCCATCCACTCCATCTAGCATAGATAGGCACATTATATTTTGTTTCTTCTCTCCATAAAAGTTTTGTATCTCTCTACCTGCTTTCAGATTAAATAGCTGGTCGAATCCTCCTATCTCAATATCTGCCTTAATACCATAACTATCATATCCTTGCATTATCGGGTATAAAAATTCTCGCAGTGATATCTCGATCTCATTATCATATCTATCTTTGAAATTTCGTCTTGCGAGCATCTGCTGCACTGTGAAGACTTCGGCGAGCTTTGATATCTCACCAAATGTTAGCTTGCCAAGCCAGTCGTTATTATAGACAAATTCTGTCTTCTCGAGATCTATGATCTTACCTATTTGGCTCTTATAATCTTTGAGATTCTCGTCTATCATTTGTCTTGTTAGCATTGGCCTCTTTTCACTCTTATCACTCGCATCTCCGACCTGAGCAGTGAAGTCTCCTATGACTAAAACTATCTTGTGGCCAAGCTTTTGGAATTCACGCAGCTTACGAAGTGGTATCGCACGCCCTAAATGTATCTTGGGACCAGTTGGATCAATTCCAAACTTCACCCTAAGCTCTCTACCACTCTTAAGCTCAGCTTCTAAGTCCTCCAA
This sequence comes from bacterium, assembly GCA_031386485.1. GTDB lineage: Bacteria > Patescibacteriota > Minisyncoccia > Phycocordibacterales > UBA5272 > JAUPVO01. The sequence goes on along the minus strand of JANNCJ010000031.1, from coordinate 1,689 downwards.
GACAAAAACTTCTTCTACCCTTCTTGTGAGTAATGATTTAATTTTATTCTCATCTGTTATTACCACCATATGTTTACTTGTCCCGCGTAGTCCTGCACCGCATGGTACTGGACGTAGTGGGATATAAATACATTATAGCAAAATTTATGAATATTACGAAATGCTAATCCGCCAATCTAATTCTTACATAAAGAATCCTCTCCTTATTCTTCTCACTATTATAGCAAGAGGACAAAGAATAATTTATAAATTTATTCTCACAAGCATAAATGATCATATCTACCGCATTACCCACATACTGCCCACCTCTTGGTAGAGCTAACATTGGAGCTCCGAGTATGGCATATTCGCTTATTTGCTGATTTATACTGACACCATCACTCAATAATAATTTACCATTTATTATATTTAATTTATAGATCGTTAACTGCGTAGTCTGTGAGCCCAGATTCGACCATAATAGCCATAAGCGTCCGAGGCGGTCTTGGAATACTCTTATCTTACCATAAGGGGGTAATATATTATATTTTCCACTTGCAACTTTATTATTATTTATATCTAATACCTCATAATAATAACCGTCGGTCTCTCTGCCAATATTTGAAATATTGGTATTATGAACATAATACGAAATAATTAAATTATTAACAGAATCTACATATGCGTCTACTTCTCTCGCTTCTGGTGCTACCAAGGTGTTATCATCTAAAACTACAGGAGAAACAGCACTCAGTATTGACCAGCTCTGCGAATCATTTAGATTTAGTTCATACTTTTTAACACCATTATATATATAATTACCTTCAGAGGTGCTGATTGAAGAGTATTTCGTAGCATTCTTATGTAGATCAATTTGTGATGAAGCTATAACTTTACTACCTTGTAAAATAGGAAATATATAGTCGTATGCCACTCTATGGCCTACATTTATGTTTGTCTGCGATCCCCAATCCCAATTTAGACTACTCAAGTTTCTTTTACCACACACAATCTGAATGTCAGTATTTAATGTATAGACGAGAGGTGCATTATCATGTTCCTTTGTCACCTTTATACATGCCGTACCTTCATCTCCTACGCCTATACTGCTGTAATGTCTAGAATTTGAAGATAGATTCTCATATGAACCAGGCACAATAGAGGTAGAATAGTTTGGATAGCTGTATACTGTTGGTGCGGATGTGTTCCAAGAAAAAATAGTTGCATTATCATTTCGCTGATCTCTGATAAGATTAACATCGTCAGTGGATAAGCTTGAAGCTTCAAGCACCCATGCGTTAGCTGTTGGTGTTTTCTTTAACAATTTCCAATTTATTAAGTTTGCTATACCCCTAACAAAATACAAAACCCTAATCGTGCCGTCAGAATGGCTAGTAATTCTTGTCTGATGCTCACCCCATTCATTATTAAGAGGGAGCAAGGCTCCTTCTCCATCATTTGCTATTTCTTCAAATGATTCTATATATGTATAGGCCGACTGCGACACTTTTGAAGTTGTATAGTATGGTGGTAGAATTATAACACTTGTGGTTGGAGTACTTACAATTGGATTAACGGTAATTTTAATAGTTTCTGAAATTGATCCACCAGAATTAGTACAAGTAAGTATATAAGAAGAAGTGAGTAATGGAGTTATGATTAAATTACCCGCCACACTCTTTGCTCCACTCCATGCTCCGCTCGCTATAC
>JANNCJ010000067.1:0-4948 GCA_031386485.1 bacterium | reverse complement strand
GGCCAATGCCACAAACAAGATTTGTACTTAAGAAATCACTCGAGCTCGGACTAAAGCCAATAGTAGTGATCAATAAAATAGATAAGCCTGCAGCTGATCCAAAGAGAGTGCATGACGAAGTCTTTGAGCTATTTATGGAGCTCGGCGCTAATGATGAGCAGTTAGAATTTACCACTGTTTATGCTATTGGTCGCGATGGTGTTGCTATGAGGGAGGAAATGGATACTAGAGTAAATCTAGATCCACTTCTTGATGTTGTTTTGGAGAAAGTTCCAAAGGCGACTGGAGACGTGAATAATAAATTTAAAGCGCAGGTATTTAACTTAGCTTATGATAATTTCCTCGGTCGTATGGCGACAGCTAGAATCTATGACGGTAAGGTTAAAGTGGGACAAACAATCACTGTAATAAAGCCAACAGGCGAAACGAGAACGGGTAAGATAAGCAAAATGTTTGCTTTTCGCGGTATATCGAGAGTAGAAGTGACTGAGGCGCTCGCAGGTGATATTGTGATGATAGCTGGATTTGCTGATATATTTATTGGTGAGACTTTTGCCGAGGATGCTACGGTAGAGCCGGTCAAAGCTATTAATGTCGATGAGCCGACTATCGCTTTATACTTCCTTGTTAATGATTCTCCATTTGCTGGCCGCGAAGGTAAATTCGTAACTACGAGACAAATTCGAGATAGATTAGAGAAAGAATTAGAAATCAATGTGGGTATGAAAGTTAACTTTGACGGAGATAGATATGAAGTATTTGGTAGAGGGGAGATGCATGTCTCGGTATTACTTGAGACTATGCGTAGAGAAGGCTTCGAGCTTCAAGTTTCTCAGCCTAAAGTTATTATCCACACTCTCGCTGACGGTAGCAAAGAGGAGCCATATGAAGAACTGGTAATAGATGTACCAGTAGAGCATAGTGGTATAGTCATGGAGAAAATGGGTAAGCGTAAAGGTATGATAACAGATATGCAAGAGAAGAATGGTATCACGAGGATCAAAGCTGAGATACCAACAAGAGGACTGCTTGGATATAGAGGAGAGTTTGTAGTAGACACTAAGGGTCTTGGTATATTATCAGCGAGATTTACTAAGTTTGGACCTTATGCTGGACAGATTGATAGGCGTGATGTCGGATCAATGACAAGTATGGAGAGTGGTAAAGCTCTCGGCTTCTCATTATGGAATCTCCAAGAGAGAGGAGTCATCTATATTAATCCAGCCACCGAGGTCTATGAGGGTATGATAATAGGAAATACAAGTAAGGGTGAGGAGATGATAGTTAATCCGACCAAGGGTAAGCAGCTCACTAATATGCGCTCTAGCGGCAACGATGAGGCTATCACACTTATACCACCGTTTGAGATTACTATAGAGAGAGGGCTTGAGATCATGAATAGTGATGAGTATCTTGAGATCACACCAAAGTCAGTAAGACTAAGAAAGCAGCTTTTAACTGATAGCGAAAGGTCTAAGAATAAAAGAAAAGCGGATTAAGTAATCAAAAAAACGCGACTCTCCATGTCGCGTTATGTTTTGAAAGCGTTCACTTTTGATCTTTCAGTCCACATTTTTGATTGTGGCGAAGCGACCGTTGAGTGTGATTTCTACACATTGACCGGTCTCAGCATCATTACGTCCGAATTCTCTGATTATTACAGGTCTCTTGGTCTGGAAAATTTTTCCATCTTCTTGAACACCAATCAAGCGATACGCAGGCGCGATATTGGAGCAAGAAGAGATAAAATCAGTTCCATTTCTGAAGTGCTCATCTCCAAAAACTCCGAATTGGATTTTTTTAAATCTGATTATGTTGAAATCTTCTTTAGATATAAGCTTTGGTCTGAGTAAGTCGTAGCTTGTTATCTCAGCTTGTTCCATGGAGTCTGGGATTATTTGAACAGTTTTTTCCTCTGGTTTCTTTGATTCGCAGCCGCACAAGATGCACAGGAAAAGTGTAGCCATTATGGTCCGAATATTCATGTCTATCCCAATCAATTTGTGAGATTGCTCTCGGATTGTTTTGGCGGTATTGCCAACGAAAGAGTCAGCTAAATATTACCATAAAAACTAGAAACTTGCAACATTCATGACGGGCATCTGGAAGTCGCCGAAGGCGTCCTCGGCCACCTCAGAGAAGCTCGTAGTTTTAGGGTCAAACATTAATTTGACCATACCTGTGGCGCCATTACGATGCTTTTCTATTAGTAGCTCTACTACATTATTGTTAGCGCTCTGCTCACCATACTTCTCCTCACGATGTATAAACATAACCACGTCAGCATCCTGCTCGATTGATCCGGAGTCACGGAGGTCAGAAAGCTTAGGCTTACCACCACGCTGCTCGACATTACGACTAAGCTGAGAGAGGGCAATAACAGGCGCATTGAATTCCTTCGCTAATATCTTTAGCGATTTAGAAATGTCACTCACTTGATGCACCATACTTTCATAATTCTTAGTTGTACTCATAAGCTGTAGATAATCTACTATGATGAGCCCTATCGGTTTCTCGGCTCTTAACCTTCTTAGCACACTGCGCATGTTAACAATATTATTGCCAGGAGTATCATCGATAAATATTGGAGCCTTAGAGAGGTCTTGGAGACCTTGCTGTATACGCTCGATGTCTGTCTCCATACTTAGCTTACCGGTACGTAGCTTCCAACCATCCACATGAGACTGAGCAGCTAACATACGATCAAATAGCTGCTCCTTACTCATCTCGAGAGAAAAGAGAGCGGTGTGCACTCCATGCTTCACAGCTGCATTACGTGCAAAGTCGAGCATAAGTGAAGACTTACCAACTGATGGTCTAGCAGCTAAGATAATTAGATCCGACTTTTGGAATCCAGATAATTTATGATCAATAGAAGAGAAGCCAGTCGGCACACCTCTCATACCGTTCTCGCCATCGTGTATACTTTCTATTCTCTTCCAAGCTTCATCTATAAGGTCCTCTATTTTTACTAATTTACCAGCGCCTGTACCATGACTTGTAATTTCAAAAATATCTTTCTCGGCCATTTCTAGAAGGTGGTCTACCTCTTCTTTCTCTTCATAACTTTGATCTGCTATCTTTGTGCTCACCTCTATTAATCTTCTTAATAATTCTTTCTTCTTAAGTATAGTTGCATAATATTTTATATTTGCAGCAGAGGCTACGAAGTTAGATAGTACAGCTAAGTAAGCCGGTCCTCCTATCTGGTCTATTTCGTTCTTCTGTTTTAGTTTGTCGTGTAAAGTTATCAGATCGACTGGCTCTTTGACGCTAACTAGCTCCTGCATGGCCTTCCAGATTATCCTATGCTTCTCAGAGTAAAATGACTTCTCTCTAATGAGATCTTCAACATCATAAAAGCTCATAGGCGAAATGAGAACAGCCGACAAGAGAGCCTTTTCACTATCTATGTCTTGTGGTGGTACACGCATGCCATCAAAAGGATTACCTTCTTCGTATCTTCTGTTTTCTTTACTATATTTTTTCTTTTTATAATCTTTATCCATTTATATATTATAAAATTATAAAGAAAGTATTGCTAGAGTAATGTCAGCCCAATATCAGGGTATTATGTGGATAGGTTTCGTACTAGAATGATATGTTACCTTAGTCAATAACTTCAATACCCATATTCCTTATCTTTTCTCGTAGTTCGTCACTCTTATCCCAATCTTTAGCTAATCTCGCAGCTTTTCTTTCTTCTTGCAAAGCTTCTAGCGTTTGTTCATCGACATCACTTAATTTGTCTACTTTAGTGTTATAACTTAAATCTAAAGAGAGTATCTTATTTATTCGTAGTATCGTCGAATACTTATGATTTGCTTCTTTATCTCCAATAATTTCCCACATGACAGCTAATGCTCGGCTTGTGTTAAGATCATCATTAAGCGCATCTAAGAATTTGCGATAATAATCCTCGTTTATTCTATACTTTGTAGCATCAATGATATTATTAGTATCTTTGGCTGCTTCGTTCATATATTTTTGTAACTTCTTGAGAGCATTACTCGCAGCGTCTAATGACTCATAGCTAAATTCTGACTCTTTACGATAATGCGTAGTTAATAATAAATATCTATACGCAGATGGATTATAACCCGCTTCTATCAATGTCTGAAGCCTTATGAAGTCGTCATTACTTTTGCTCATCTTGCCAGTCTTATCTAATATGAAATTATTATGCATCCAATAGTTAACATGACTAGATATCTTCTCATTATGACCTTGCAAAGAGCATATACTCTGCGCTATCTCATTAGTATGATGTACTGGTATATGATCTATGCCGCCAGTATGTATGTCAAATCTGTCTCCAAGCACTGCCTTACTCATAGCCGAGCACTCTATATGCCAACCAGGGAATCCAAGTCCCCATGGCGACTCCCATTCCATCCGTCTCTTCTCATTAATGGGAGAAAATTTCCACAAGGCAAAGTCTGATTTATTCTTCATCTCATTTAAATCATCACTTACTCTTATTCCTTTTTCAAGTCCTTCAATATTTAACTTTGCAAAATCTGGATAAGCTTTGAATTTTGATGTGTCAAAATATATGCCATCGCTAGCTTTGTAAGTGTATCCGTTTTTTTCTAAATTTTTAACCATCTCTATCTGCTCATCTATATATTTGGTAGCAAAGGTAAAGATGTATTTATCTGATTCTATTTCTCCATACTTTCTCATCTCATTATCTCCAATATTTAACATGTTAATAGAGTCTAAGAAATCTCTGGTATACATATCTGCTATTTCATAGACGCTTAGTCCTGTCCTCCTACTTCCTTTTTCCATCTTATCTTCACCTTCATTACCGTCACCAACTAAGTGGCCTACGTCTGTGATATTAATAACGTGTCGTATTTCTGAGTCTTTAAAGTTTTCTTTTAGAGTATTATGTAATATATCAGCAAAAGTATATGAACGCATATTCCCAATAGTCTGATAA
>JANNCJ010000019.1:0-9702 GCA_031386485.1 bacterium | reverse complement strand
TTACCATAACTCTTCTTGCCATAGACTTTGGCTTTACCGTGGTCTTGTAGCGCTCCTGCTAAGATTTCACTCGCACTCGCTGACCCCTCATCTATAAGTATTGATATCTTATAGGTATCATCGACCATACGCAAGGCTTTAGCTCTATGCTCTTTGACTCCATAATTAGTATTGCCTCTCTCCTCGACCACCATCTTACCCTCGTCAATAAAGAAGGAGGCAATATTAACTGCAGACTCGAGATAACCTCCGCCATTACCTCGGAGATCAATTAGTATCTTTTTACTACCACCTGCTATCGCTTCTTGGAGCTTGTCTCTAAATTGCTGCGCACTACTCTCTGAGAAATTATACAATTGTATAACATACACTCCACCCTTTAGCTCACCTTTTATTGTCGGAATTTTTATAGTATCTCTTTTTACTTTTATTTCTTTGAGTGACTTCTTGGCTTTGTTATATACTTTAAGCACTACCTCAGTACCCACTTCGCCTCTTATAAATGAGACTGCTTGCTCCACGCTCATATTACTAAGGTCATGAGTGTCAGCTGACATTATAATATCTCCAGCAATTATGCCAGCTTTGTAAGCGGGGCCATCTTTGATCGGTGATATTACTTCGATATAGCCATCCTTCTCTGAGACCTCTATACCTACACCACCAAACGATCCTTTGACATTCTCTTCGAAATTCTTAGCCTCTACTGGTGGGAAGTACTGAGTATATGGGTCGTCATAAGCTCTCACATAACCGGCTGTGATATTCTGATCTAGTCTTTCTAGAGTGAGCTCAGTCGGTGTTGCTTTAGGGCTATAATACTTAGTAGTTATAATAGATCTGACTTCGTTAAAAAGTTTTAGCTTATTAAGATCTAAATTATCTTCTATACGATTGTCTAAATTATTCTTTAGCGTCATATTCTTACTCTCACTATTTACAGCTGCACTCGCAGAGTTATTACCAAGTACATAACCAAATGTTAAGCAGAAAATGGCTAATGCAAAAATAATTATATTCTTTTCTATTATTTGTTTATTATTTATATTATTAATCATGCGAATATTATAACACTTTTAAAAATATTATGCTATAATTTATTTATGATTTCTAAAATAAACAAGAAGAATATTACCTGGATAAATATTAATAGGCCGACAGAGGAAGATGTGAGTAATTTTAAACAAGAATTCCTAATTAATGACTTGGTAGCACGAGATATTTTACTTCCCACCATCAGGCCTCACTTTACAAGTTATGATAATTATAGTTATATAGTCCAGCACTTCCCTCGTCTAGCTTCTGACAAAGATATAAAAAGAAGATATGAAGTTGATTTTATACTTGGTAAAAATTGGATAGCCACGATCACGTATGATAACATCGATCATATTATTAACTTCGAGTCAGTTATAGATGATGTGATGCGTGATGAAAGCCACGGCTTCTACGATGTTGGATATATATATGCTCGCATGGTTAATGACTTTTATGATAAGTGCAACTCTAGACTTGATCAGATCGATAGTGAGCTTGATAATATAGAAAGAGAGATTTATAAAAATAGAGAAAAGAATATGCTCAAAATGCTATCATTACAAATGCGCAAAATTATAGACTTTGAGCACTCGCTTAATATGCATGAGACTATACTTAAAAAGATAAGCGAGTATGGTGTGGAAGTTTATGACAAGAGATTTGCAGACTTAATGATCAAAAATATTGATACGCTTAAAGAAATGTTTAGTAGACTTAAATTCGTAAAGTCTGCGATTATACACTTCCAAAATACCAATGACTCACTCTTACAGCACAAAACAGCCGATGCGATGAAAACTCTAACCATGATGAGCTTTGTCATATTCCCTCTCTCCCTAATCGCAGGAATATTTGGTATGAATGCCGAGAATATGCCAATAATTGGTAATCACAATGACTTTTGGAACATAATTACACTTATGTTTATAGTCACCGTTAGTCTTTTTGCATATTTCAAAATTAAGAAATGGCTCTAAACTTATAATATAATTCTTTAATCTCTCTCACAACTCTCTCCATTTCTACTAAGCTAGTATCGCGGCCCATACTTAATCTTATATTCTCATTGCTCTCACTCACACTCCTCTCTATAGCCATAAGCACATGAGAGCCAGCATCCTCTCCGCTACCACAAGCTGACCTATGAGATGCGTATATTCCTCTCCCGCTTAGTCTTATCACCATATCATCACTACGCATGCGAGGAAGACCAATATTAATTATATTTGGAATAGACTTAATATTATTATAATTAATTTCATTTTCTAATATAATTTTTACCATATCGTTTATTGGAGTATAAATTGTAGATTCTGGTATTGCTTCTTTGATTAATTTTGTAATTTCGTTTTGAATTTGTATTAATCTTTTCACTTCTAAATCTTTTATCACTTTAGTCATTTCTACAGCAGCTCCAAATCCAGCAATACCACTCACATTAAGTGTGCCGCTACGTAGACCCCTCTCTTGCTCACCTCCATGAATTATTGGAGTAAGCTTAATCGTGTTTGAGATGTATAGTGCCCCCACACCTTTGGGTCCATATATTTTATTACTATTAAATGTCATCATGTGACATTTTAGATTATACACATCAATATTTAAATAATTAATGGCCTGACAGGCATCTAGATTATATATTACAGACTTAAGATTATCTTCTAATTTTAGATTATATAAATTAATAATTCTTCCAATCTCCTTAGCGCTTTGCACTACACCTGTCTCATTATTAGCATAGATAATACTGACACACAAAATATTCTCGGTATTCTGAGTGCCCGAGCTATCTAATATCTTTCGTATGCTTTCTAATTTTATAAATCCATACTCATCTAAGTCGAGATATATTAGCTCTATAAGCTTTTTAGATTCTAGATATTTTAAGGTCTCGAGTGTAGCACTGTGCTCTATTCTTGTTGTAATAATTTTAGGTGTTACAGCTAATTTGGTTTTATTTTTTGCATTATTTTGTTTATGCCATTCATAAGCAAGCCCTATAAGGCTCAAATTGATACTTTCTGTGCCGCTACCTGTAAAATAGATTTCGTTTGATCTCGCATTTATAAGCTTAGAGATAGTTTCTCTACTATTCTTCACAATCTGATTAGCCTCCATGCCGGCTTTATGTATGGAGCTTGGGTTAGCATAATACTTATCTGCCTCTCTCATAGCTTCTCTTGCCTCGATACACAAGGGTGTAGCTGCAGCATGATCGAGATAGATATTTTTATTTATTTTAAAATTAAAGAAGTTATGCATATAATTTTATACATCTTACAAATTCATCATTCCTCTCATATTCATTATTAAATTCATGGCTAAATGATGCGAAAGCTGGGCTAAAAAGTGCGACATCTCCTTGCTCTCCTGCTACAAACACAGCATCTACACACTCACTTAAAGTATTATAAATTTTATAATTTACAAAATTATTATTAACTAATAATTTTACTAATTCATCTGTACCAGTACCTGCGAGAAGCACAACATATTTTGCATTGCTAATTATTTCTTTAACTAAATCAGTAGAGTCTAGCCCTTTACTTCTACCTCCAGTTAGCATTACTATTCTTTTATCCCATTTGTCTCTCACTGCTTTGATGCCTGCTATAGTCGCGTCCGGAGTAGTCGCATTATTGTCGTTGATTATCTTTATTCTTTTCTCTCCAAACTCGCCCAGGTATTCGAGTCTCCCCTCTTCTGCTTTAAAACTTTTTATATATTTAAATATCTCTTCATCACTTATATTAAGTAAGCTACAAGCTTTGTGCGCACAAGCAATCAGCACTTGATTATGAGCTCCGAGCAGATTAGACACATAATTTATATTAGCAGGGACAATTATGTTATTTTCATCCAAGTTAACATTTATCTTTTCACTCACAATTTTATTTTTAATCTCTTGATTAGTTATCAAATAATTATTATTTAGACTTTTTTGATATTTAAATATATTCGCTTTATCGTAAAAATATTTATCCATATCATTATTATAATAATTCATATGGTCCGACATAATATTAGTAAAGACACTAATATCAGGACTAATTTGTAAATAATTGAATCCTTGTAACTGCCAGCTATCAAGCTCAAGCACCAGATAATCATTATCCTCTATGACATCTAGTAGAGGCAAGTTGGTAGCGCCTCTTATATTACCCCCCAAGTAAATTTTACTTGCTTTCTTGAGCGAAGTGGGATTATTCTTTATATGCTCACTTATTATATGATATATAAGCTTAGTAGTTGTCGACTTGCCGCGCGTACCAGTCACTCCTATCACTTTTAGATTAATCAAATTCTCTTTGGCTATCTGCACTACTTTTGCAGCAGACATGAAGACTTCTGCATCACCAATAAGACTTTTATCCAAATATTTGAAATCTATTGGTATACCGGCAGACTTAAGTATCATGTCTCTATTTTTAAAATCTTCTTCATCATGTCCTCCGAGTGTATATTTAATATGAGGGTAGCTAGCTAGTTTTAAAAGTGATGGGGCTAAAGATATTTTATCTTTGGCATCTGTGATAATAATATCATTAGTCCACTTAGCGAGGAACTCTGCGTCAGTTACTCCGCGACCAAGTAGACCAAGACCAATACAAGTTATTTTTTTGTTTTCAAAATATTTAAGGTATTTATCTCTAATCATGATATTAATTCTCGCTTACTCTAGGCTTTATTATACTATACAAAGGTTTAGTATTATTTTTCTTTGCCCAGTCAGCATCACCATATGAGTAATGCCAGTATTCGTCTTTGTTATTATGGAATCCTTGTGCCTCCATCGCTTCTAGTAGTATCATTCTTAGTCTCATCATATCTGGATGCTTAGCTGCTACCTCAGGTGAGCGAGTTACTCTTTGTAAATTTCTTGGTATATGTCCGGCTATCTCAGTCGACTCTTCGAGATGTACTCGCTCACCATTAGGTCCGCATAATCTTACGTCAACTGCACCGCCAGTCATATGTCCTGGCTCTTTGCCGTCGACAGGGATTGCCAGCATGCTATTAACATACTGATCTTTATCTTCATATTCTCCTAATTTACCTTCTGACTTCCACAAATTATATCTATTCTCATGTTCCATTTTTAAAACTTCAAGCCCTTGCATAGTTCTAAAAGCGCTACGTAACTCTATGTGCAAATTTTGATCTCCATAATTATCATCTAGATATTTTTGCGCTGCGTTCAGCTTCTCTATCACTGTCGGCCTCAGATATAACTGCTCGTCAACATCCATACCATCATATGTAGCAAGATTAATTCTAATCCTATGCAAAATTTCTTTACTTATTTTTATAAGAGATTTATCCATAATTAGTTCATTATAGCACAAAAATAAAAGGCGCATTATCTGCGCCTCCAAAATCTCCTACCCGCTTTTATGATTACCTTATCTCCAGTGGTCATCCTCAAGAGATAAAGCAAAGGATTTTTGACCAACAACATTATTTATTAAATAGGTTGATAGTGGAAATATATGAGACTCAGTACTGCCCTTAACTTGGCCAAGCTTAAATCTTCTCCTTGGCGATGAAATAGCAGTGAAAGCTAAAAGCTCATGTACAAATACAGCACTAGCTCTACGCCCTCCCATAGGGTAATCCTTAAATTCATCCGCCCAGTGTCTCTTGTAATACTCTGGGGCTTCTATTGATGGAGCAAGTTGAGACGGTATATATTTGCCAAATTGCACGAGCGCGTCAAAGTCACATCCTGCCTCTTCCACAAGCCCTGACATTGTCTGACGAAGCATACAGAACGAGAGCCGATATCCATACCTTTTGGCAATCCACCTTAACCATAGTTGATGTTTAAGAGTGGAGCAATCAGAGTCAAGGTAAATATCTTTTTGCATCTGCATTTTGAATGTGAGCTCTGTTTTCAACTCTTCTCCTATATCCATATTCCTCTCTCCTTTCAAAAATCGAGCGTCACGTAGATCGTCCGAGCTCAGGATCGAAAAATTTATGCAATTGAAATAAATAACAGCACCACGCTGAGCTGATGCTCCACCACCAATACCAATACGTACTACCAAGTTTCTCATATCAATTCTCTAAAAGTTTTTAGGATTTGATTTCGCTAGCCAATCTAGCGAAACACAAATCAATGATACTACAAAATGTGGATAAAGTAAATAGCAAAATAATCAAATTTATGTTATAATGATATAACTTTTATATTATGTCAAAAACTACTACAAATACTGGTGCAAGTGATAAAAAAATACCCGTGATCGCTATACTCGGGCATGTTGATCATGGCAAGTCTACCCTGCTCGACTATATACGTAAGTCAAATGTAGTAGACGGAGAGGCTGGAGGCATAACCCAAGCAATCTCTGCGTACGTAGCTAATTATAACGGTGAAGAGCTGACATTCCTCGATACTCCAGGTCACGAATCATTCCAAAATATGCGTGAGCGTGGAGTCGAGATTGCAGATATTGCTATACTCGTCGTGAGTGCTGAAGATGGAGTCAAGGCACAAACATTACAAGCCTATAAAGCTATCAAAGATAGTAATATCCCTTTCCTAGTTGCTATTAATAAGATAGATAAGCCGGCAGCAGATATTAATAAAACTAAAAACTCTCTAGTAGAAAATGGAATATATCCAGAAGGCATGGGCGGTGATGTGACTTGTATACCAATTTCTGCTAAGTCAGGTGAAAATATTACCGAGCTTCTCGATAATATTATACTACTTCGTGATATGCATGATCTTAGTTATGATAAGAATATGGATGCGACAGGACGAGTCTTGGAGAGCTTCATCGATAAGCAGCGCGGCATATCAGCATCGCTTATAATTACTAACGGTACTCTACCAAGTAGTGGAGCCATACTTGCTGGCATGTCATACTCACCAATAAGAATTGTAGAAGACTTTAGAGGTAAAGCTATCAAAAGCCCAGTAGCCGGGTTACCAATCAAAGTGACAGGATTTGACAGCGTACCAGAAATCGGATCAGTTTTTACTTCTTCTAATAACAAAAAAGAAATAGAAAATAATCAAACAGAAATGCTTGATGCTCTAAAAAAGAAAGTCCTCGATCCTAAACTCTACAGAAATGCTAAAGTTGTTATACCTGTAATTATAAAAGCTAAAAGTCAAGGCGCTCTCGAAGCTGTAAAATATGAAGTAATGAAAAATGAAACTGAGGCTGTTAAAATAAAAATTGTACATTCTGGTATTGGTAATATTTCTGAGGGTGACATTATGCTAGCAAGCGGAGACAAAGATACTATCATACTTGGATTCGAAGTTGATATAGAAAGTAACGCCAAAGAACAAGGAGAAAGATTTGAGATGTTACCTGAAACCTTTGACATAATATACAAACTAAGTGAGCGCTTCGTAACACTTCTTAACAACAAACTTCCATTTGAAGAAAAGGAGAAGATAATCGGCAAGCTAAAGGTTCTTAAGACATTTAGTACAAATAAAGATAGCATAGTGCTTGGCGGTAAAGTGATAGCGGGGGTGATTAGAGATGGAGCGAACGTCAAAGTCATAAGAAGAGACTATGAAGTAGGTAAAGGTAAAATTACGAATTTACAGCAAATGAAAATGAAGGTAGGCGAAGTGGGAGAGGGTAGCGAATGTGGTCTTGAGATTAATAGTAAATCTGAAATCATTCCTGGAGATAGTCTAGTGATTGTAGAAATAGAAAAAATTAAATTAGTATAATATGCAAGAAAAATCTCAAAGACAATTAAAGGTAGCAGAAGAGTTAAAGAAAGCTGCTCAATACTTTTTCCAAAAAAATTCAAGTGGAGCGTCCATGATTACTGTTACTGATGCTGATATATCCAAAGACTTGCGTAAGGCTAATGTTTATATAACTGTACTGCCTCAAAATAAAGAATTAGCAGCATTAGACTTTGCAAAAAGAATGAGAACTGAGTTAAGGACGGAAATTAAAAAGAAATTACCAATCAAAATTATACCATTTGTAGAAGTGCAAATTGACTTAGGAGAAAAAAATAGGCAGCATGTGGATGCTCTTCTCCGATCATAATATCATAATGTATCGTACTTAATATTTATTATCTATCTGGTGGTATTTCAAAATAATCTATCAAGTATCCAATCATTTCAAATAATGGCTCAGATAGCGTCTGCGAAGCGTAATCAGCACCTACAGGATTAACTTGATATATGAATACTAAATATTTTGGTTTATAAGCAGGAAAATATGCAAATATGGAGTGCAAATATTTATCTTTATAATAACCATCAGAGCTAGCAATCTCAGCGGTACCTGTCTTACCGGCCACAGCATACTTCTCGTTCTTATATACACCTTTAGCCAAATGATTATCAACAACACTTACCAACATTCTGGTCACTTCTTCACTTGTTGATTTTGTAATAACTTTACTAGTATTTAATTGTTCTCCTAAGATTGCGTCTTCCCCATTTTCTAGCTTAAGCTTAGAAACAATATAAGGTGTAACTAGATGGCCGCCATTAGCTAAGACACTTAGCGCTCTTACTGTCTGAATTGGGCTTATAGCAATACCTTGACCAAATCCAGAAGTGACGTTGTCTAAAATAACATTGCTATCTAAATTTTTGATTAGTCCTTCTGTTTCTGAAGGTAAATCAATACCGGTTTCTTTTCCGATTCCAAATAATTTAAAATACTTTTGAAAGTCTTTGATGCCGATTTTTTCTACTATAAAAGCAATACCTAGATTAAGAGACTGATCTAATATTGTTTGCATTCCAGTCTCACCTCTTGCCGCACCATCATAATTACTTACAGTCTTACCACTAATTATTCTTGTTCCCGTATCCTGATACTTGGTATCCTTATTAATTGCACCAGTATCAATACCTGTAGCCATAGTAATAGGCTTTATTATACTACCCATTTCATAAACATTACTAACAGCATTATTAAGATACAATTTAGTATCCTTGACTTCGACAAAGTAATTTAAATCATAAGTAGGTAGCTCCTCCATGGCGACTATGCTGCCACTATTCGGATCAATAACAATTATACCTACCTCTTTACTTTTCCATTTTTCACTTATTTTTCTAATCAAATTATAGGCATACTTTTGTACATCATAATCAAGAGTAAGCACAATATCCCCAGAGTTTCCGCCTTCATCAGCTATATATTCTTCTTTATAATCACCAAACATCTGAGCAAATGGATTGACATATGCTTTACTCTTATTCTTGTCTAGAATGTCATTATAATATTTTTCAACTCCATACCTACCTACCTTCTTATTATTTTCATCATAGCCTACAAATCCGATTACTTTAGAAGCCATATCGCCTAATAAATATTTCCTTTCTTTTAAAATAATTTCACTACCATTTTTAGTTATTTTTCTATCTTCCATGTCTGCTGCTAAAACTTCTGTTGACTCATATTTGCTTAGATAAATTCTCCCACGTTCAGATGATTCAATATCACTCTTAACATATTGCCTTTCTGCTAAATCTTTATAATAATTATTATCTGATATTTGTACAGTATATAATTTTGAAACAAATACTAAATATATGATTATAGGAAATATTATTAAAATAGAATATCTAATGTAAGAGTTGTTATCACTGCTCTGTTGCATAATTCATGGTTAAAATATTAAATTTATTTTTAATTAAGTAGGTATTACTGG
>JANNCJ010000020.1:0-8577 GCA_031386485.1 bacterium | reverse complement strand
AAGAAATACAATAAACCTCTCATGATACACGGGAGACCAAGTGTTAAGAATGAATTAGATAATAGAGACGGAGTAGATGCCTACGAAGATATGCTTTTTATACTAGAAAAAAATTATAAAAATAATACTATAAAAGAAAATAAAAAAGCGAATGGTAATGTGCATTTTTTTGTTGGAGATAGGGAAATAGCTAGAAGATTTATGAATATTGGCTTCACTTTTTCTTTTGGAGGAGTGTTAACTCTAACAGAGGAGTACAATCAAGTGGTGAAAAGTATCCCTGTCGAGTACATACATGCCGAGACTGATAGCCCTTATGTGACTCCTAAGGATAAGGCAGGCGTTAGAGTCTCTAAGATTAATAGCTCAGAAAATATAGAGTATATAATAAATAAAATAGCTGAGATAAAAGATCTAAGAGTAGAAGATTTAAAAATTAAATTAGAAGAGAATTTTAAGAGGGATTTTATAAGTTAATTATTAGTAGTAGTAGTAGTAGGTATTAGTATCGGGCTATTTATAAATATATTATTAATAGTGTTTGTGATGTTATCTGTACTTGAGCCAGATTCTTTAGTAGTAGATGCTAAAGTACTAGTCGAGACTCCGCAGTAGCCACCTCTTTTAATTGGTGTATCCCAGAGTGAGTATTGCGGATCACTATATCCTCCAGATCCACCACTACCACCAATATAACGGAGTATTGTGCCTGCCCCATCAGCACAATAATTACCATTTATAAAGTTTGGAGCAGATGGTGATATCGGTGCCGGCTTATCAAAAGATTCTACTTTGCCATCATGAGTAAGCACATAGTCCATATACTTCCTCCAGACTGGGGAGAGCACAGCACCTGCGACACTGCTCACTGATCTATTATCATTATTGCCAGCCCATAAGCCGACAGCATATGACGGAGTGTAACCTATGACCCAAGTATCTCGGAAGTCATTAGTGGTACCAGTCTTACCTGCGACTTGCCTATTGTGATAATTGATTGGGTTGCCATAAGAAAATGTCAGACTTCGTGCGTCAGCATCACTTAATATATCTGAGAGCTTATCTGTGTACTCTTTGGCTACCACTTCGCGGCTACGCTTGGTATAAGTCTCTAGCACATTACCTTCATTATCTTTAATTTCTAGTATTGGATTAGTAGGATTATACACACCTTCGTTAGCAAATGTAGCATAGACATTTGTCATCTCAAGAAGAGACACTTCACCACCACCAAGTACAAGAGATAATCCAAAGCGAGAGTAGTCTTCAAGAGATGTTATGCCAAGCTTTTTGGCAAAGTCTATAGTATTTTTGATGCCAACTAAGTAAAGCATTTTGATTGCGGGTATGTTGATAGAGTTTTGCAACGCTATTCTGAGTGATACTGGCCCATGAAAATTATTATCGTAGTTGCTCGGCATATAGCATTTACCTCCATTATTACTATTTCCAAAAGCGTCACAATTAGTTGAGAATTGCGTCGGTACATCATAGAGCACTGTCTCTGGCTCAAAGCCTTTCACGAGACCGAGTAAATAGACAATAGGCTTAAAAGTTGATCCTGGCTGACGAAGTGCATCAGTCACTACGTTAAATTTACCGTCTATGTCTTTGTCAAAATAATCTCGAGAGCCGACCATAGCTAAGATCTGACCTGTGCGCGGATCAATGGTTACCATCGCGCCATTCTCAGCACCAAATTTACTTGTATTCTTAAGGGCTCCTTCCTTGATTATTTCTTCTCCATTTTTTTGCAAATCATAATCGAGAGTAGTTATAACCTTAAGTCCACTATTGGCTACCACATCATCGCCATACTTGTTATTTAAATATTTTATGACATAAAATACAAAATGGAAGGCCTTACCATTAGAGTCGTCCCGGGACAAGAATGTAACTTTCTCTGCTAAGGCATTCTCCATCTCTTCTTGATTGATTACTCCGGTCTCAAACATTCTACTTAGCACCAAGTTCTTTCTATTTTCAAGTGCAGACTTATCATTATTAAATGGGGAGTACCTCGAAGGCGCCTGAGGCATAGACGCTAAGTAAGCAGCTTCGGCTAGTGTCACATCTTTAGCGCTCTTCCCAAAGTAAGAGAGCGAAGCTTCTTCGACACCATAAATGGTCCCTCCGTATGGTGATTCATTAAGATAAATATTTAGTATAGAGTCTTTGTCTAATTGCTTATCAAGCTTAATTGCTAGTATCCACTCTTTAATTTTTCTTATTATAGATTTCTCTTGAGTTAAGAGTGCATTCTTAACTACTTGTTGGGTTATAGTAGATCCTCCCTGAGCATATCTACCTTCTTTGAGAGAGGCTATGAGCGCCCTCACTATACTTGTCGGCCTTATACCATAGTGTGAGTAGAAATAGGTATCTTCGATTGCTATCGTTGCCTTTTTTATATTATCACTTATTTCATCCATGTTAACTTGTGTCCTCTTAATATTATCATGCACATTATATAATAAAATTTTACCAGTTCTATCGTATATTTTGGTACTATTAGCAATTTTCCTGTTTTCAAAATCGTTAAAGTCAGGTAGCTTGATAGTGCTAAGCCAGATTATCGAGAATGCAAGCACAAAAAACAAGACCCCTAATATAATGTAAAAAAGATCGCGCATAAATCTATGAGTTTTACTTTTTGAAATTTTGACCTGCTTATGATTTCCAGACTGCTTCTCTTTTTTGTTTCTGAGCTTATTAAGTAATTTACGCATATAGACTTCTCTTTATAATAACATTTTTATCTTAAAGTGTATATTGTGCTTTGTTGAGTATAGCTTGCATACTGTGCACAAGTCATAATTAATATATTTGACTTCGGGATGCATAATGCTATAATTATATTATAAATATATGTTCAAAAATTATAAATCATTTATGTTTAGTCTGCCAAAACTAATTATTAGCAGTTTGGTATTAGTCTCATTTATTAGCATTAGCTCGGCTCAGGTCGAGACGAGAGAGCCAATAAGAGGGGTATCGGCAAGCGGGACTGCAGACAAATTAGAAAGAGGTATTGATATCAAAAAAGCCTGTAATGCTTTTGTAGAAAATTTAAAATTAAGAGATGGGACTACTAATAGTAAAGAGGGCAAAGTTAGAGAGCTGCAAGATTTTCTTTTAGCTGAGGGTCATCTTAAATCATCAAGCACTGGAATGTTTGGTGAGCAAACTAAAAAAGCCGTAGAGGCCTATCAATTAGCTAACGGCATAACACCATCAGGAAATTTAGGTGAGATGACAAGAGAGATGATACGTAAGCGTGTATGTGCTCAGATGAATAACATAGATTTTAGATTAAAACCTTTTGCAACTAATACACCAAGTGGGACAAGGCCGCTTATGTGGAATGCAAGTAATACCAAAGCTACAGGCACTCCAATGGCTTGCCCTATTGAGTTTAGAGAGTGTTCTAATGGTCAGCCGATGAAGAGAGATTTTAACTGTACCTGGAGAGAAGATATGTGTGCGAATGAGTATGATATGGAGCAGTTAAAACAGAAACGTGAAGAAGATAAGAAGTTAAGAGAGCAAAACTTAAGACAGCTTGACGCAGAGATCAGAAAAGATTTAAAAGAAAAGAAGCCTAAATATAATCAGATGTCTCCTCCAATATTTAAATCCAAAGATTTTGCAAATGAAAGTCTTAATCTGGTTAAGAGTGCATTCTTTGATTACTTCTCGCGATAAGTGAGCGAGGCCAGGATGGTATAATATTTAAGAAAAGAGACAGCAACGAAATTATGAAAGTATCAAAAATATACAGTGCCCAGGTCACAGGCCTTAAAGGTAGCATCATTAGTGTAGAGACTGATGTGACCAGCGGTGTGTACAGTTTTACTATTGTAGGATTACCTGATCAATCAGTCGCAGAGAGCAAAGAACGAGTGCATGCAGCGCTCAAAAATAGTGGCTACGATAGCCCAAAGAGTCGTAATCATAAGTTAACAGTATCACTTGCTCCTGCTGACATACGCAAGGAGGGTCCACTTTTTGATCTCGCAATCGCAATATCTTATCTTGTAAGTGTAGGGGATATAAAAAGAGATGATATCAGCTCTATGATTTTTGTAGGTGAGCTATCGCTAACTGGTGAGCTACAGCCGCTCAAGGGGGCACTTGCTATTGCCAGCACTGTAGCAGAGATGTCAAAGAAGAATAATTTAGCAAATATAAAATTATTCTTACCTAAAATTAACAGCAAAGAAGCTGCACTAATAAATAGTATAGAAGTATACGGAATAGAAAATATCAAAGAGGTGGTAGATTTTTTGAAAAATGAAAAAGTTTTAGAGAGGGTAAAGTCTGAGACAGTTAAAACAGGAGATAATATTTATCCAGATATTGGAGAGATAAAAGGTCAGCATCTAGCTAAGCGGGCACTCCTGATAGCGGCGACAGGGGGGCACAACATATGTCTATATGGCCCTCCTGGAACCGGTAAGACCATGCTTGCCAAAGCTTTTACTGGACTACTTCCAGACCTGTCTTTCGAAGAGATGTTAGAGGTAACATCTATACACTCTGTAGCAGGACTTCGAGATGATATAATAACTTCACCGCCACTTCGAGCTCCACATCATACCAGTAGCTATGTGTCTATTATTGGTGGAGGTAGTGTGCCTAAGCCTGGGGAGATTACGCTCGCCCATCGTGGCGTATTATTTTTAGATGAATTCCCCGAGCATGACAGTAAGACTTTAGAGTCAATGCGTGAGCCACTAGAGGACGGCATAATTAGAATTTCGAGAGCGAGAGGTAGTGAGCTTTTCCCGGCAGAGTTTATTCTGGTTGCTGCTATGAATCCATGTCCTTGCGGTTATGCCGGCAGTAAAGTTAAAGAATGTATTTGCCGCCAGTCTGATATAGAAAGGTATACTCGTAAAATTTCTGGGCCGATTATGGATAGAATAGATCTTTGGGTATTTGTACAAAACATCGACTACAAAGAATTGTCTAAGGAGGCTGATGAGACCAAGCTATCGCCCAAATTAAAAGAAGAAGTAATACAGAGTAGAAAAAGAGCCATGAGCCGCAATGATATTCTAAATATAAAACCAAAACTTAATAAGACCTATACAGCCAAAGAGATAGGACAAGCCTCAAAGCTTGGAGCTAGTGAGGTCGAAGTGCTTAATACGCTCGCGAGTCAATTTTCTATTTCACCGCGTGCCTATCATAGAGTGCTTCGTGTCGCTCGCACTATCGCAGACCTTGATAACAGCGATAATGTAAGAGTAGAGCATATTACCGAAGCCTTTCAGTATAGGCCAAAATTATTACCAAATTAATATTTATTATATGACTATATTTGAAAGGATTATAAAAAGAGAAATTCCTAGCTATATTATTTACGAAGACGATTTTCATATTGCTATCCTAGACATTAACCCCATCAAGCCTGGACATACTCTCGTGATACCAAAGCGTCCAGTAGAAGATGTGCTCGATATGGAGGAAGAGAGTTATATCAAGCTTATGTTAATAGCAAAAAAAATAGCACAAAATATGAAAAATAAATTAAATACGAAAAAGATCGGATTTGCTATTGAAGGGTTTGGAGTGCCTCATGTACATGTGCATCTCGTCCCAGTGAATGAGGGTAATGACTTGAATCCAACAAATGCAAAGTCTTCAAATCATGAAGACTTAGAAAATATGAAAAATTTGCTTACAGATAATTAATAATTCTAAAATAGTTGTCCACATCTGGATAAGTAATATTGACAATTTTTAATTTGCTAAAAACTCTAATAAATGTTAATATGTTAGTCTATGGCGAGTAAAAAAGCAGTCAGCAAAAAGTCAATCAAAAAAGTGACACCCACCAGCGCAAAAGCTAAGGTGGGCAAGAAAGTTTTAAATAATAATAAGAGAGTAGTTTCTAAAAATTCAATAAATAAAAAAAACGTAGCTAAAACTACGAAAAACAATTCTTTAACCAAAAAGAAAACAAATCCCACTACGCTGCAGAAAGCAAAGCAGCTACGCGGGACAGGGAAAGTTTTAAATAAAAAAGTAGCTCCAACTAAGCGAGGCACAGCAAAAAAATCATCAACAAAAAAAGTACTAGCAAAAAAAGTAGTTAAAAATGATAATAAAAAAGTAAAAGTTGACGCGAAAACAAATAAGAGCAAAACAGAAAGTCAGGCTTTTGTAGAGCTGATTAATAAGGGTAGAGAGCGAGGGTTTGTTACTTACGACGAAATAATAAAATCATTCCCAAAGATAGAGGAAGACATAGAAACTCTAGAAGAGCTCTATGAGAAATTTAATTTGGCTAAAGTGGACATACTTGAAAGTGGTAACATACTTGATATGAATATTGATGCGAGTAAGCTTATGAAGGAGTCTGACTCAGCTGATAGTATACAGATATATCTTAAAGAGATTGGTAAGTATCCGCTCATTGATAGTGAGGAGGAGAATATTTTGGCTAAGAAAATATTAGAAGGTGACATGGAGGCTAAAAATATTCTAGCAAAATCTAATCTCAGATTAGTAGTATCTATAGCCAAGAAATATACAGGCAGATCTCCTAATCTCTCACTCCTAGACTTAGTACAAGAGGGTAATATTGGATTGTTTAAAGCAATAGATAAGTTTGATTATACTAAGGGCTTTAAGTTCTCCACTTATGCGACCTGGTGGATAAGGCAAGCAATCACAAGAGCTCTCGCGGATCAGTCGAGAACGATTCGTATTCCAGTACATATGGTCGAGACCATAGCTAAGTATAAGCAGGTCTATAGGAGACTATCACAAGACCTCGGACGTGAGCCTCTTTCAGAGGAGATGGCCATCGAGATGGATCTGGAGATCGAGAAGGTGCATATGATAGAGAGTATTAATCAGGACACCATCTCACTCGAGAAGTCCATAGGTGATGATGACGATAACAGCAAGTCTACACTTGGTGAATTCGTAGCGGACGATAAGATTGCCTCACCTGATCAAGATGCGAGTAGAAGAATACTTAGAGATCAGATAGAGGAGATATTAAAGTCTCTTTCAGACAAAGAGCGTGAGATAGTGGAGATGCGTAATGGCTTAGGCCCTCATGACGGATATCAGCATACGCTCGAGGAGGTGGGCGCCCGCTTCGGAGTTACTCGCGAGCGTATCAGACAGATAGAAGCCAAGGTCCATGAGAAAATCCGCAATCACCCTAAGGCTGATAGGCTGAGGAATTTTTAGAGATTTGTAAAAATTAACATAAAAATCTATGTTATAATAAGTTTATGAAAAACTTTGTGAACTCAAATAAGATTAATTTTATTATAAATGTTATTTTAATAATAGCAATAATATTAATTAGCTTGTATTGTTACATATTACGAGAAAAATTAAGTTTAATTATTCAAGATCAAAGAGAATATAATAAAAATTACATTCCGAGCGCGAGCTCAACGTCTTATAACTATGGTTTGCCAGTAATACCAACCCTACCCACCAGTATTCCGTTACCGCAAATATATGATGTTTTTGGATCTCCTATGATATCTAATGCAATCTCACCATTATACGTGTCACCTAGTGGCAAATATGCAACTCACACTATAGAGTGGCAAAAGGAAATGGAAGAAATAAATAAACAAAACGAAATTATAAGCAAGAAGTATCAAGAAGATCAGATAATTTATGAGGACAATAAGGATAAGTTTATTGGATGTTATTACTCTGTTGATAATATTAATGATCGAATAAAACTTGATCGAAATAGTTATTTTACTAAATACATTGAGGGATCGTCCAGATTTGTTTCTATTAATGGTACCTATATATTAGCTTTTGATCTCAAAAATATAATTTTTACTCCAAGTGATGAAAGTAAATTTACACTAAAAGTTGATAATAGAAGTGATGGATTGTATTTAGTAGAAAATAGTAATAATTTTAAAAAGCAAACCTGCGCCGATTTCAATCCGTATTAATTAAATTTTATTAACTTTTGAAAAGATCTATAATCACATAGGTAGCATGTGCCTTGCAATTTCTAAAGACTTTTTAAAATAAAAACGAACTAAATCAGGACTAAAAGTCAGTCAAAAATGCTTACTCAGTAAGCATTTTTGAGTATATTAAATAAAACGAAAACAAATAAACAGATTATGATTGCGATAGAATGTCAATAAGATTACAAAGTTGAATTTATGCTATAATAGTATAAATGTTTGATAAATTTAAAAATCGACTCTCTAATGATATAGGTATTGACCTTGGTACGGCTAATACTTTGGTATTTGTGCGTGATATTGGCGTGGTGATAAATGAGCCGTCCATTGTAGCGGTTAATGTCAAGACCGATAGGATACTTGCAATCGGGACAGAGGCTAAGCAAATGATGGGCAGAGTGCCGACTCATATCAGATGTGTGAGGCCACTCGTCGACGGTGTGATTAGCGATTATGAGGTAACGGAGGAGATGCTTTCTTATCTAATTAATAAAGCAAATAATATACACAAAAAGTTATTGAGACCGAGAGTCGTGGTGGGTGTACCTGTCGGCATTACTAATGTAGAGACTAGAGCTGTTTATGATGCAGCGCGCGCCGCAGGCGC
>JANNCJ010000103.1:0-10477 GCA_031386485.1 bacterium | reverse complement strand
GGGCTCGAACCCGTAACCTCCCGCGTGACAGGCGGGTGCTCTAACCAGTTGAGCTACAGCTGCGTAAGGAACATTATAACATATAATCATCATTTAGTCCAAAATAATATTCTCATAAATTTTGATACGCCACTCACCTATTTCCCCTCCCCTATCCACGTCATGCACTATACACGCTAAGTCTATACGTATATTCTTATTAGTATTCTTACTTAGTGCGAGATACTGCTCTATGCCCCGTCTAAACATTCTCTGCTTACCTTTGGTAAAATTATCCTCTGGACTTAAGTTAAAATAATTAAGATTCTGCCCTATCTCAATAGCTTTAACCTCAACAAAAAGCAGAGTCTCTCCATTCTCATCCATAAAAATTAAGTCTAACTCACTATTCCTTGTCCTGTGATTCTTTTCCACCTGCAGCCACCCCTTTTTACTATACTGCTTAGCGACTAGAAGCTCAGAATGAGTCCCAAGGGACTTGTTATGTAAAGTGTCTTTTATCATATTAATCTATAATCATATTATACCTTATCCTATTACACATGAAAACGTTTCACGTGAAACAAATAGGACAAATTATATAGATCAATAAAGTAATAAAAGTCTCGTCTCTTAAATATCCTTATAGAATAAGTATTATTTAAAAATATATAAGACACTTCTCGATAAGACATGATGTTAATAGTATTTAAAATTTGTCCCTTATGCACAGTGTGCACAGGGTTATGCACACTTCTACGTTAAAACTTCGAAGTGCGCAGCACTTCTTTCATCAAGACTACGAAGTGCAAGCAGTTCTTGCTTTATGTAAGTTATGTGCTATAATATTCATATTGTGGTGTTGGTTTAGTGGTAGAACACGTCCTTGCCAAGGATGAGACAGGAGTTCGATTCTCCTACGCCGCACACTTCTTCGTTAAAACTACGAAGTGCACAGCACTTGAACGCTTAATAAAACACTAAGTGAAAAGCACTTCAAAAGCTTCTTAAATAACTAAAACTATGATATTTCTTATAATCATAATTATTATACTTGTAATTACTTACTATTTTTACGAGTACAAAGGAATAAAAGAAAATTCTAAGAAATATTTTGAAGAAAACAAGGGTAGAGGGTTTAATCTATTAAAATATATAGATTATTTATATTTTGGTAGCAGAAAGTAACCGTGCTATAATAATCAAAGGCTCCTGTAGTGAAATGGATATCACATCGGTCTTCGAAACCGTTGTTCCAAGTTCGAATCTTGGCAGGAGCACCCATAATAAATTCATTTCACATGAAATCAGAATCAATACAAAATTATACTGAAAAGTTTGAAAATGTACCTAAAAATGTAAGATTAGTCTCAGCAATGCTACAGCATGCAGGGTATCAGGCTTATCTTGTTGGTGGCTGTGTCAGAGACCATATAATGAATAGAATTCCAAATGACTATGACATAACTACGAATGCCACGCCAGAGCAAATCATTGGTCTGTTCCCCCGTACTTTTTATGAAAATAGTTACGGCACTGTAGGAGTTGTAACTGCGCCTCTAGAAGAAAAAGATCAAGATAAGATAAAAGAGAGCATAGTCGAAGTCACGCCATTTAGATTAGAAAGTGGTTATAGTGACGGCAGACACCCAGATAGTGTAGAGTGGGCGAGTAAGTTAGAAGAGGACTTAAGTCGCAGGGATTTCACATGTAACGCTCTCGCTTATGAAATAACAAAATGTGAACTCACAGATCTGCATAACGGACTTAAAGACATTGAGGACAAAACATTAAGGACTGTAGGACATCCAGACATTAGATTCGGAGAGGATGCATTAAGAATGCTACGTGCTGTTAGATTTAGTGCTCAACTAGGCTTTGCTATAGAAAAAGTTACACGTGAAAGTATTATAAAGAACGAAAAGCTGGTGCAAAGCATTTCACATGAAAGGATTCGCGATGAATTTGTAAAAATTTTGATGTCAAAGTCACCAAAACAAGCATTTGAGCTCGCTTCAAAGTTAAATGTACTCAAATACATTTCACATGAAATAGAAAATGGTATAGGTATAAGCCAGAATCAAGCTCACAGCTTTGACGTGTGGGAGCATAATTTACGAACCTGCCAGCATGCAGCAGATAAAAATTGGAAGCTTGAGCTCAGACTTGCCGCACTATTTCATGATATTTCTAAGCCTGAAACACGAAGGTTTTCACATGAAAAGAAAGATTACACATTCTATGGACATGAAGTGGTTGGCGGGAGAGTTACACGTGAAATACTTACTAGGTTAAAATTCCCAAAAGTTACCATAGAATACGTTTGTAGCCTAGTAAGATGGCACATGTTCTTCTCAGACACTGAGAAAATTAGCTTAAGTGCTATTAGAAGGCTAATTGCAAATATTGGAGAAAAGAATATATGGGATCTTATGAATTTAAGAATATGTGACAGAGTAGGTACTGGCAGACCAGTTGAGGATCCGTATAGATTTAGAAAGTATAAAAGTATGGTACAAGAGGCTCTAGAAGGGCCAACTACTATCAAAATGCTTAAAACAAATGGGGAAAACATCATGAGCGTTACACATGAAAGTCCGGGGCCTCGAATTGGACTCATACTGAATGCTTTATTCGCTGAAGTTTTAGAAAGGCCAGAGCTTAATGAAGAAATGAAGCTAAGCAAAAGAGCGATAGAACTAAGTGAATTGAGCCAGGGCGAGCTAAAGGACTTAGCTGCAAAGGGTAAAGAGGGTATGAAAGAGGTAAATATGAGCAGAGTAGATGAAATAAAAAGAACCTATAAAGTTAAATAGTTTTGTCTCTTAAAATTATCACTTGAAATGTTATAATGTGCAGATGAAGAAGAGCGAATTAGTGTTTGACATTCAAAGCATAAATGAGGAACATGCACGATATTTTCTAAACAGAGGAATTAATATAAGAAGTAAAGAAGATTATAGAAAATTTACAGATCCAAACTACGAGTCAGATTTGATTGACCCTTTTTTACTAAAAGACATGGATAAAGCAGTGAGTCGTATAAAAAAAGCTTTAGACGACAACGAAAAAATATTAATATACACCGATTATGACTGTGATGGTATACCGGGAGGTACTATATTATATGATTTTTTTAAAAAAATACAGGAATATAAAGAAAGCACAGGAATAAAATTTGTCTTTAATAATTATATTCCTCACAGACACAATGAGGGATATGGTTTACATCAGAATGTCCTTGATAAGTATATAGCTAGCGGCTTCACTCTTATGATAACAGCGGATCTCGGTATTACAAACGTTAAAGAAATAGAATATGCAGAAAGTATGAGCATGAATGTAATACTAACAGACCATCATCTGCCGATTAAGATAAAGGACAAAAAAACAGAGAAAGAAGTGTTGCCTCCAGCTTTTGCTATTATCAATGTCCAGCTCGCGCGCGAAGTCTATGAGAATAAAAATCTCTGCGGGGCAGCGACGGCGTGGAAGTTAGTCCAAGCATTTCTTAGTAAATACAGGGCAGAGTATAATATACAAGAAGGCTGGGAGAAATGGCTACTCGACTTGGTCGCCCTCTCAACTGTAGCTGATATGATGTCTCTCACGGGCGAGAATAGAGCGCTCGTGTATTATGGGCTTAAAGTATTTAGAAAATCAAATCGGCCAGGATTACTTAAAATGTTGTCATTGGCAAAAGAAAAATTGATTAATGTTAATGAGAAGACCTTTGCTTTCACAGTAGCACCCAGAATCAATGCTGCTTCTAGGCTCGATCACCCCATGAAAGGCTTTGCTTTGCTTTCTAATTATGAAGGTAAGGGGCAAGCCTCAGCGGAAGAGCTTGAAGATATTAACAAACTGAGGAAAAGTACTGTAGAAGACATAACTAAGTATTTAAATTTTAACCTAGACGAATTTAATCAAAATAAAATAATTTTTATCGGGAATGAAAAATGGCCAGTCGGTATTGTGGGTCTTTTGGCACAAAAGATGGTTGAGTTTACCGGCAAAACCAGCTTCGTGTACGGTGTGGATGAGAAGGGTATAGTAAGAGGATCTAGCCGCAGTCATCACAAAAGTGTGAGTGTGATGAATATTACTTCAAGTGCATCTAAGTACCTCTTGCATTTTGGTGGTCATGAAGCCGCAGGAGGATTTTCTCTAGAAGAGAAGAATTTAGATAAGCTAGCAAAATCTTTAGAGCAAAGCTATACTGACTTATACTCTGATATTAATTTTTTAGAAAATGGATTAGTAGAGATTATATCAGATTATGATTTTAAATTTGGTGAAAATCTAAAATCTGTATATGATAAATTTAAATTGCTTGCGCCATTTGGGATAGGGCATACGGCACCGATTATCAAAATTGAAGGTAGTATAGAGGTGAGGAGATTTGGACAAGGGTCAAAGCATTTAGAGATAAATATTAGTCAAAATAGTACAGTATTTGCAAAAATTATCAAGTGGAACATAGATGACAAGACGGAAAATAAAATCAGAAAGGCAAAATTTGTCTTTTCAAATATTGAAGAAGATAATTGGGGAGGAAAGAATGGTCACAGGCTAATGTATTTAGATTCTAGATAAAGTTGATCAGAAGCAGACCTGACTCACCAAATTTAAAATAATATAATTATGATTTTAAATGTGATATACTAATAAAATGAAATACGCAGCATACACAGATGGAAGCAGTAGGGGTAATCCAGGTAGGGCAGGGTGGGCATGCATAATTATGAATGATGAGACTGTGCGTGAGCAAGCTGGGCGGAATGACCTCGCAACAAATAATCAGATGGAGATACTCGGGGTATTATATGCACTTAACTTCGCGACACTTAATCTTAACAAAAATGAAAGTGATGTGGTTAGCGGCAGTGATAGTATGGAAATATTTTCGGACAGCAAGTACGTTGTGACAGGGTGCAATGAGTGGATATATAATTGGGTCAGGAATAACTGGAAGACTGCAGCCAAGAAAGAAGTAATAAATAAAAATCTCTGGCAAGAAGTGTGGAGCAAGCTTACTGAGCTAAAAGAGAAAAATATTAAATTAAAAGTCACCCATATCTATGGACACAGTGGTCACATGTACAATGAGAGGGCGGACACACTCTGCACTAATGCAGCGCTCAAAGCAGAGTTAAACTTTTATCAAGGCAAGAGAGATGAGTATGAAGAGTTTGTCATCGCTGACAACAAGCTTAAGAAGTAGTATAAAATTATTTGACTAAGGTAAGTATAAATGTTAGGATTATTTAGAACACTCGGCATTTTGCCAAGAGTCACATATCATACACCAGAGGAGTGATTGCAGTGAAATATAGTCTTAGCGAACATGGAAGAAAACGTAGAACCATTAGCGTCGGTGGCAAGCAGTTCACAGCTGGTCGGCTTTTATTTCGAGAGTACCAAGGTTTCCACATTCAGTGGCTTACGACCACTCACATGGGTTTGTATTCCGGGAACGAAGAATCAGTTGTTGCGATCCGTCTCTGTCACCATGAACTTCACCCCGTCAATAGTTTCTCAAGATCATGCAAAAAGTCTGTGGACACATTGCAGGGGGGTCTACCTCAACCGCTTGTCCAGAGAATATTTCTTCTCACACTAAAGATGCGAAGTCTTGATGACGTTGATGAGCTCGTCAGAATCATGGCAGAAGTCAGAAACCATACTAAAGGAGGCGATTAAATTTTTTGTTAGATCTAGAGACGCAGAGGAAACTCTGCGTTTTTATTTTTGTTTAGTTTTAAGGTTTTGAAATTATACGGGTAAACTTTTAATAATGATAAGACTAGTAAATAAATTTTATTATTAATTCCTAAAATCAAATCTGATCGCATGTCTGGGAAAAATTTTAAAAATAAATTATGGCTAAGTCTGAAATATGTTAGTATATCAAATTTTGATAAATTATTGTTTAAATGTTAGTATTGGATTAATATGAGAACTTATCAACTACCCACGATAGTTATCGGAGCAATACTTGGATTTATAAGTCGTGAGTACTCAGGCGTCAACAGTCACCTAATGATTATCTCGCTAAGTATCATTCTATTAACACAATTATATAGAATTGTAAATAAGCATGATTTATGGCTGAGAGCATTATCTCTAAAAATACTTATTTTATGCTTGTCATTTATTGTAGCAAATATATATTATAATATCGTAGCTATAAAACAAAACACAGTATCTAATAGTAGCAGACAAATTGTGGACGGTATTATCTACATAGATAAAATTGAAAATAAAAATTCGTATACAAATGTTTATGCAACACTAGAGGAGAGCACATCAGATTTGACGTATAACGTTTTGATACAAAGCTTTTCACAGAATACTTACAAGCTAAATAGTAAATATAATATAAATGGTGAGCTTAAATTTGAAAGTATAATATTACCAAATAGAAAAAATGAATTATCAAATGTTGGACAAAAAATTAGAAGTTTTGACCTGCTTAAAACAAGTAAATATGAGAGCGTAGACGCAGTTTTGAGAGTAAGTGAAAGCGAAGAAATAAGTACTAACAGAGAGAAGGACACGGGCAACATCCTTTCACTTATTAATCTTGGTGTTACTAATACTAGGATTAGCACGAGATCATTCATATCAGAAAACTTAACACCGAGAACAGGGGGAGTGCTTTTGGCTATGACTCTTGGTGATGAAGAAGGGTTAAGTGATGATATAAAAAATAGCTTTCTTAAAGCGTCTGTCTCTCATCTACTAGTTTTATCAGGACAGAATGTTGCCATATTTTTTACTATGATACTTTTGCTATCAGCAAGCCTATCTAAGTCTAAGAAAGTCATTCTTCTGATTGGCGCTTTACTGCTCTATGCGATAAGTATTGAGATGGCACACCCTATAATCAGAGCATTACTGATAGTTGCGTATGTGATAATAGGATCTGTGCTAACCAAAAGAATTAGTCCGAAGCATGGATTATGGCTCGCCTTATTAGTCATTCTAATTACAAACCCAAAGTGGATTACTATGAGTATCTCATTACAGCTATCGGCCTTGGCGGCAACTTCAATTATATATTTTGTACCGTATATAAAATCGTATCTTGATACGAAAATTAATAAAATCTTAGCTACTCCCATAGCACTAGTCCTTGGTGTAAATATACTTATTGCACCATATCTTATGTTTCAGTTTGGATATTATAATATGATGAGTGTAATTGCTAATATATTAATAACCCCAATAGCTAGTCTACTCCTAATATTTGGTACAGCATGGTTGCTGCTAGCCTATATGACAAATAGCATAACTAATCTATTAAATATAAATTTTGAAATTCTTTTGATCCCTGTAATAAAAATATTAGCAGTCTCAACTGAGCTATTAACAAACACGTTGTTAGGTTTTGTAAATTTTTTTAGCATTAATACAATTAACATAATTTTTCAATTTTCATTTACAATATTAATAATTTACTATATCATTATAGTAATAGTATATCACGCCTACAAGGAGTATTTAAAACATAACAATTAACCTTTTCTTTTGCTTATAAAATATGCGAGTACTATATAGACAAGTGTTAGTAGTATAAAAAAGTTTGTAAGGCTCACACTTTTTCCAAATATTATACCCACATAAAGAAGTGAAGTACTCCATAATATCGACCCTATAATAAATATTGTAATAGCGCTAAATTTACTAATTTTAAGTATCCCGGCAATCAAGGGTACCAGCACCTTTACGCTCGGTAAAACTTTAGCAAACACTAATAGATAAAGAGATCCTGGCTTAATTTTATTTAGCCAAATGCTTAGTGTCCCTCTCTCAATTTTTAGATACTTAAATATAGCTGCCAGCACAGTTTCATCATTTTTGTAAACTAACCTATAGATGATGTAGTTGCCAATAGTATTTCCAAGACTTCCAATTATAATTATAATTAAAATATTATAAGAAATATAACTATAAGAGTAACCTAGAGTTATATAAAATATTTGGGATGAAGGAAAGTTAATTGCTCCGTTCACTAACATATACAAGAAAGTAAAAACATAAAGGGTGATAATAGAGAAACTGCTGATATTAAAAGATGGGTCAAAGATGTTTAGATTATTAAGCATGATGAACGGATTATAGCATATGATAGATAAATACTGTATAATCTAAACTATAAATGAAACATAAATATAAAAAATTAATATTTATTATTTTGGCTACCATTATAACAATGTTCCTGGCATTAGAGTATTCTAATAATAATAATAGGGAAAGCATGATTGTCAATTTTCTAGATGTAGGCCAAGGAGATTCCGCAGTGATAAGGTTACCAGGAAATTATAGGTTACTTATTGATACTGGAAGAGGTGCAGATTTGCTTAGTAAACTTTCTGAGTATTTACCATTTTATGATATGAGTCTTGATTACGTTATACTCACTCATCCCGACGGAGACCATGTCGGTGCATATGAAAAACTTTCACACAAGGCAATGATAAAAAATTTAATATTGTCTGATATTTCAGATTTCACAAATATATTAAAATATTCAAATAATAATATAAATATCCTAAACATGAAAGCATCTTCTACGATAAAGATTCAGGAAAATATAAATGAAACATTAAGAATAAGAAATAACAGTGTGTACAAAGAGCACATGTCTGAAAATAGTAATTCGATAGTGACTCAGATAGAATATAACGGGTTTGAATTTATTTTCACAGGAGACATAGATGTGGAGAGTGAGCGCATCTTGGTTTCACGAGGGTATTTTAATAAAAATACTATTAAAATATTAAAAGTAGCCCATCATGGATCAAAGACGAGCTCTAGTGAGTACTTCCTAAAGAGCCTAAAGCCTGAATACTGCATAATAAGCGCTGGATTAAATAACGTCTACAACCATCCTGATATAGATGTTGTGGAGAGGCTTAATAAGTATTGTAAAAATGTTTATAGTACGATTTCAGATGGAGATATTGAGTTTAGTATAAATAAAGGAGCGATTAGTATTAAAACAAAAAAATAAAAGCCTTATTATTAAGGTTTTTATTTTATGCTGCTAATCTTATATGAATTCCAGCTTTAATACACTTTGTGCATATTTTAATTCTGGGTCCATTTGGAATGCGAGCCCATTGAAGGTTTGGATAGACTCTTCTCATTCCACAAGGGTTAAATTTGGTAGCACGAACACTGTTAGAGTATTTGCCAACCATTCTTGATTCTTTATTACAGGTTATACAGGTTGATGCCATATATTTTTAATTAATAATACATATTAGCATAAATGCTTATAAATATCAAATGTCATTAAGCGTGTTGAGTTATCCACATACAATAGAATCTTTGTCTTTTATAATGTCTTTTATAATATATAATTAAGAGACAGCAATATTTTGTTATGAATATAGAACGAAAATACAGAATCTTGATAGTTGGCTTATATGTTACGTTAAGCCTTTTCTTTGTGCCAGGGGCTAAAATAGAAGCAGCATTTGATTTTTCGAGCTCAAGTATTTTTTCTATAAACAATATAAATGATAAAATTAGATATTTAATCAGGCCTTTATGTGCAAATAGTAAAGTACTCGCAAACACAGCATACTGCCTAAAGATGACAAATGTAGCTCAAGGTAGAGCTCCTGCTAAGTATACTTCAGAGATTAGAGATTCTAAAGATTTTAATAATAATAATGTCCTTAATGTCTCTTATGATAATCTTCCGAATAAAAATGTGGAAGGTCTTGTCCCAGAGCAAGTAAATATAATTAGTGAAGTGCAAAAGCCAGAAATGATTAGAGAGATATTGACTACCCCAATTTTAAATACTTATATAACAAACATTTACCCTTCGACAGGTACAGCCGCTAATGCTGTTACGAATCCAGTATTTGGAAATGGTAACTTAGGCGCAAATTATACATTTGTTCAGCCAGCTATACCAGATTACTCAAATATTAGCTCCAACTATATATCTACTACAAATCTTGTTATTAACGGATTAGCTACTATAAATAACTCTACATTACAGAATTCGACAGTGACCAATTCGTATATAAGCACAGCTACAGTAAATTATTTAAACAATTTAGGAAAGACATTATTAGGAGTTGTTGCCACCGGGACTGCATCAGATACTATTATTTTGGTTAGGGATCAGTCTACTGGTGAGATAAAGCAGGCAATGCTGTCAGCCATTACATCCACAACTACCGGAACAATTAACTTTGCCACCACTTCCGGTATACTAACCTATACCCTAAACGGCATACCATCGACCACCACCTTAGATAACTTCATCAACTTAACCATAGGCACTTCCTCTATGACTAATGGAGTAGTTACTAATTTACTTTCTAGCAACTCTACCACAACTAACTCGACTTCAACAAATATTTATTCATCCTCGCTCATTACATCCAACAGCACTTCCACCAATCTCTTTGCTACACTTCTTAATGCTGTTAGTGCTATCTTTACTAACTTAATTGCGACTAATAGCACT
>JANNCJ010000090.1:0-9116 GCA_031386485.1 bacterium | reverse complement strand
CAATCTCGAAGCTCATAGATTTGCTATTACATATCATAAGAAATTAAGAGATGGGGATAACTTATTCTAAGTTAAATCTAGGCGATTTGATATAACATGTTGTAATATTGAGTTCATTTTCTTTGTATTAATTGGATAAATGTGAGTATTATTTTACAAAATTAAATTCTGTGTTTTAATTATTTTTTGTATAAATTTTTTACTATTTACATCTCAGATAAGTATGATTTGATTATAAATTATGTATAGTATTATATAGTAATTAATAGTCAGCTAAATAATAATATGAATACTCTAATTACAAATATAAAAAAAAGAAACAATGAGATTGTGCCATTTGAAGTTACCAAAATAGAAAGTGTCATCAAGAAAGCTTTTCTTCAGATCACTAGAGATGAACATGCTCAAGTTGCTAAGCACATTAGTGAGCTTGTGCTTAAAGAGCTTGAGCTCGAGAGTATGACACGTGAGGAGTATGTACCCTCTGTAGAGCATATACAAGATTTGGTAGAAAAGCATATAATGTCAGCGGGCTTTTATGATGTAGCTAAGGAGTATATCATATACAGATATGAGCATGAGAAGATAAGAGAGAAGAAAAAGGAAGAAGACTTAGAGAAGCTAGAAGAGAGTGCACTTAAAGTCATCAAGAAGGATGGTAAGGCAGAAGGTTTCCAAGTCAAAAAGCTTAAAAAGTCTATCGAGTACTCTATAGGTGACTATAACAAAGAGATTGATGTCGAGAAAATAATTAATCAAGTTAAACTAGAAATTCATGATGGAATTACTACTAAGGAGCTAAGTAAGATGACGGTGATGATAGTAAGATCTATGATAGAGCTAGACCCGGCGTATGGCTACTTAGCTGCCAGGCTATTACTACGAGACGTTTATAGTGAGGCTGTGGGTGGCGAGATTAAGAATTGGTCGAGCTTTGAGACTGAGCTACGAGAAGCATTTAAAAATAATATAAAATTTGGTGTCGATAATAATTATTTAGATAATAGGATGAAGGATTTTGACATTGAGATGCTGACTTCTAAGATAGATTACAAGCGTGATGCTATTATAGAGTATATGGGAGTACAGACATTATATGAGAGATACTTTGTAAGAGATACTAATGGAGGGAGGAGAATACTCGAGGATCTACAAGGATTCTGGATGAGGGTAGCCATGGGGCTAGCGCTAGGAGAGAAGCATGAGGATAGGAATAAGATGGCGATTGAGTTTTATAATGTGATGTCACTCACCAGATTCGTGCCATCATCACCAACACTCTTTCATGCGGGGACTCATCATGCCCAGCTCTCATCATGTTATCTGAACTCCGTCGGTGATAGTCTCGAGAGTATTTATAAAGTCTATGCAGATAATGCGCAGCTAAGTAAATGGGCTGGAGGCATAGGTACAAACTGGACAAATGTGAGAGCTAGTGGCTCTCTTGTCAGAGGATCAGGTATAAAGAGTAATGGTATAATACCTTTTCTTAAGATTGCAGACAGTAGTACTGTAGCAATAAATCGATCAGGTAGAAGGAGGGGGGCGGCATGCGTCTACTTGGAGAATTGGCATTATGATCTAGAAGAATTCTTAGAGCTAAGAAAGAATACTGGCGATGAGAGGAGACGTACTCATGATATGAATACAGCCCTTTGGATATCGGATCTCTTTATGAAGAGGGTCAGAGCAGATGGTGATTGGACTTATTTTTCACCAGAAGAAGTGCCAAATTTGACTGAGACGTATGGGGCAACTTTTGAAAAGGAATATATCAAGTATGAAGAAGCCGCGAAGCTAGGAAATATAAAATTATTTAAAATTGTTAAGGCTCGAGATGTATGGAGGAAGATGATTACAAGTTTATACGAAACAGGTCACCCGTGGATTACCTTCAAAGACCCATCTAATATACGCAGCCCACAAGATCATGCCGGCATAGTTAGGAATAGTAATCTTTGCACTGAGATTACGCTTAACAACAATCTTGATGAGACAGCAGTTTGTAATCTTGGATCATTTAATTATGAAGTGCATGTGACGAATGGTAAGCTTGATGAGCAAATGGTCAAAAATACTATCACTCTAGGCATGCGTATGCTTGATAATGTGATTGATATTAATTATTATCCGACCGTAGAGGCTAAGGTGAGTAATATGAAGCATAGACCAGTCGGCCTCGGAGTTATGGGCTTCCATGACGCCTTGTATAAGCTAAATATTAACTTTGACTCAGAGCAGGCGGTGGTATTTGCTGATGAGTCGATGGAAGTGATTAGTTATTATGCTATCATGGCTAGCTCAGCTCTAGCTGCTGAGCGAGGCACTTACGAAAGTTATAAAGGCAGCAAATGGGACAGGGGACTATTGCCACAAGATACTATAAAATTATTAGAAGAGAGTCGAGGTGAGAGTATTGACGTGGACAAAAGTGGTAAATTAGACTGGTCTCAAGTGCGTGAGTCTATAAGACTGCATGGTATGCGTAACAGTAACTGTATGGCTATAGCACCGACAGCAACTATTTCGAATATTGTCGGGTCAATACCTTGCATAGAGCCAATATATAAAAACATATATGTTAAGGCTAATATGAATGGTGAATTCATAGTTGTTAATCCGTACTTAGCTAAAGATCTTAAGGATAGAGGTCTCTGGGATTATGAGATGATAGGAGCTCTTAAGTATAATGATGGTAGCGTACGTAATATTCCTCAGGTGCCACAAGATCTTAAGGATAAATATAAAGAAGTCTTTGAGATAGATCCGAAGTGGTTAATCAGAACTGCAGCTTATAGAGGTAAATGGATAGATCAGTCGCAATCGCTTAATATCTATTATGGAGGCACGAGCGGTAAGGACTTGGCTAATATCTATGAGTATGCTTGGAAGATGGGTCTCAAGACTACATATTATCTCCGCACTCTAAGCGCCTCACAAGTAGAGAAGAGTACTGTCTCCACCGCTGAGTACGGATCTACACATAAAAGAGAGAGTAAGGGAGTGACAAGTATGCCTATCACCGGTATCACAGGTGTTATAAACACTGCGAGCGTAATATCACCTATCACAGTCTTGCAACCAGTTGCTAAAGTGGGCGAGATGTCAAATCTGATAGATAATAAGAAAGTCGCCTACAACATCACAGTAGCTCCCGAGTCAACTTGTGATGGTTGTCAGTAAAATAATATGAGTGAAGAAGGTAAATTATTAGAGCTTTTTTATAAGCATGTAAAAGGAACTCTTGAAAAGGCGATTGTGAAGTCTATTTCTGTTAGACTGTGCAATTTCAAGCTTCAGAATGAGTCTGGCAAAGTCAAAGTATTTAGAGTTTATATTTATGCTCTGGTATGACGCATCTATGTGTTTTAGAAGAAGTAGAGTCTCATTTTGAGATCGTAACCTTCTTTAGGCTTAGAAAGTCTGAGTACCTTAAGGATTATAAACTTATATGGAGCCGAGAGGACGGCACCCCTTTATCGTAAAGTGTTTAGCTTTCGCTTAATTACTTTCCGCAGTAGAGCCTTTCTGCATTTCAGCCCCATATAATGTTACAATCTCTATATTAGTTATAGCACAAAACACAACATTTTTCAACCCTATCCCCAAGTCTAAAACAATAAGCAAATGTGCATATTAGCACTCAAAGATTCTAAATTAATGCTATAATTAACATACAAATAAAATCTTATAAATTATGAATACAACATTAGAAAACAAAGCGATATTAGTAGGTGAGATAGCGGAGAGTCTGGATCGTAGTGCAGCAAGGGTCTCTATCAACGACAGGAGGATTATTAATGGTAAGAACGCAGATGTAGTACAGCTACACCCGATCAAGCATGTCTTTGCTTGGGATGCCTATAATACAAGTAATGCTAATCACTGGCTACCAACTGAGATATCGATGCAGCTGGACATTGAGCAGTGGAGGAGTCAGACCTTCCTCACAGCAGACGAGAAGCATGCGCTTAAGATGGTGATCGGATTCTTCTCTACTGCGGACTCTATCGCTGCTAATAATCTAGTGCTCGCAGTCTATAAGCATATCACGAGCCCAGAGTGTCGTATGTATCTACTGCGGCAAGCTTATGAGGAGGCAATACATACGCAGGCTTATCAATACATTGTCGAAAGTCTCGGCTTAGATGGTCCCGAAATATTTAATATGTATAGAGAAGTTGACGCTATCTATAATAAAGATAAATTCGTCCTAAGCTTTAATGATGGCATACTTAGAGACGGATTTAAAACTGGCACATTTGAAAATGATCAGAAATTCCTCGAGAATTTATGCGTCTTCTCACTTATACTAGAAGGCATCTTCTTCTACTCATCTTTTGCGGTCATGTTTGGATTCCAAAGACAAAATAAATTGCCAGGATCAGCAGAGCAAATACAATACATTATGCGTGACGAATCTATGCATCTTAACTTTGGCATAGATATGATCAATACTATTAAGGATGAGCAGCCAGAGCTGTGGACAGCTGAATTCCAAACTAGAATTATAAATCTCGTACGTGAGGCGGTTGTCTTAGAGTACACCTTTGCACAAGAAGTATTCCCTAAAGGTATATTTGGTCTAAATGCCGAAGGCTTTAAGCAGTACATAGAGCATATTGCAGATAGGAGATTACAGCGTGTAGGATTGCCTATACAATACAGCTCACATAATCCATTCTCTTGGATGAGTGAGGCAGTCGACCTTTCGAAGGAGAAGAATTTCTTTGAAACTAGAGTCACAGAGTATAAAGTTGGCGGCACTCTCGACTGGTAGCATATTCTAAGATAAAGAGTATTGCACACATGATATAAACAAAATTAATATTTTGATTAATTAAATGTTAGAATATTAATATGAGAATTGCGATAATTAGTGGTGGTAAATATAAGAGCGAGACCAGTCATAATGCTGCGTCGCATCTTTATGACAAGCTACATGACAGAGTCACTAATTTGCATATGGTAAGAGTTGACAGTAATGGTGATTGGAAAAGTCTAGGCTTAAAGACTAATATGTATAAAGTCTTGCCTCAAGTTGATCATGTCATTGATTTAAGACATGACAAGAAAAGCGTCGAGGAAGTTAAGCTGATAAAAATGCTTAAGCTCTTAGAGCATGTAACTGATAATTATGAGAATGATTTTGTCAAAAAGTTATGCTATCAACTAGACATTAATCATCCTAGATATTTTATGATTAGAAGAGAAGAAACTAATATACAGTCAGTGATGCATGACATGTGGAGGCGAGTACATCTACCAATTAGGATATTGCCTAATAGTTATAATAATACTTCATTATATACTTATGAATATAATGAGGCCATAAATCATATCAAGTATCTCCAAAGTAAAGGTGAAGATGTGGTTATAGAAGAACTACAAGATAAGCATATATTAAGAATAGTAAGTATAAGAAATTTAAGGGGTAAGAATGTCTATATGACACTTCCTCATATTTTGAATAATCGTAAAAATGTAAAGCTAGATCAAATAGTAGACGAAAGCCATATGAAAGAATTAGAAAATATATTAACTAAGCTTTATAAAGTTTTAGATCACAAAATATTAGCTGTAGAATTTACTATTCATGCTAACAAGATTCAGATTTGTGCCATCAGCACCAAGTTAGACCTAAGTGAGAGTGGCATAGACCATAAACTAATTAGCGATCTCGGCGTGACTTTTGAAGAGATATTAAAAGCGGCGTCATAAAGGACGCCGCTCCCAACTATTATTTTATATCAATAAATTATATTAAACTATTTGTCTTAACCTCCTCATTTTCTACCACCTCCTTTTTAACTGCCGGTTTTTTAGTAGCATTTTTTTTACTAGTAGTTTTTTTGGGAGTTACTTTCTTAGTATCTTTCTTTACAACTACTTTATTAGCTTTTGGAGCTACTTTTTTATTAGTAGCAACTTTTTTTGCTTTCTCTTTTTCTTTTATCGCATCTTCTTTGATTTTTTCAAAATCAATTACGACTTGAGTGTTAGCCCAGTCTTTTAATTTTTTAATCGCATTCACTGCGGTGCGCTTCTCAGTGAATCCTTCACCAGATGAGGCGACTGCTTCGCCATTCTGAGCGATTAGTCTCCATCTATAATGTCCTTTGTTATCTTTATATAATTCGAATTTTGTTTTGGCCATATTTTTTATTTACTATAGTAAGAGCATATCTTACTAATATAATTATACAAGAGATAAGTCAAAATGCTTACAAAGTTGTCCACATCATGACAAGAGCTAATATTTGTGCTACTTCGTGCTATAATACCACTACGCGTAAAGCTTCGCGGTACAAGTCATTCTACATATATGCATACAGAAAAGTTGATTAAGAAATTATTAAAGAAGTGCGGCTCAAATATATTAATAGGCAAGTTCTTTGACACTCATACCAAGAAGAAGCTAAGCCTGCAAGATGATGATGGCGTTAGCGATCTCGAAGAATATTTTATTAATCACTACAACTCGCTTATTGACACAGAGAGATTAATTATAGGAGAAGAGGTGTCTAAGCTTGTTAAGCTGCTTAACGATGATGCTTATAATATTATTAAGTCCATCAGATCTAAAGTAGATAACGAGTATGACTTATTAGCCGAGAAGAGTGGTGACAAGGTATTAGCATTTTATATTAATAATAATGACAAGTTAGAGCAGG
Source organism: bacterium (assembly GCA_031386485.1). GTDB lineage: Bacteria > Patescibacteriota > Minisyncoccia > Phycocordibacterales > UBA5272 > JAUPVO01. The sequence goes on along the minus strand of JANNCJ010000090.1, from coordinate 2,442 downwards.
CTCTTACACTTTCAGAGTTTTACAAGATTAGTAATTACAATAGATATGAAGGTGGGGGTAAGAGTTTGGATGATTTTGAAGGTTTTATGGATAAGCTACATGAGAGCCTTACCACTAAGATATTAGACGCTGGCCCAGCAGTAGAGCATAGTATAGAAGTCTATAAATATGAAGATATAGTATTTGTCAAAGTCGCTTATGATAATAAAACTGATACATATTTTATTTATAATCCAATAAGCAAAGATATTCTAATAAAGAATAGTTTTAAAAGTCTTAAAGCTTTCGACTTAGCCTCACTAATATTGCTTAAGATTAATAATAATGTTATAGAAGAGAAATTCTTAGAGTATGATATGAGCAAATTTGAAGTCTCTAAAGTAGACCAGCCTTTTGGAGTAGGTAATGGACTAAGTGATTGGTATATCAAGAGTGTGAGGGTTAAGAGCGGTGAGGACGAGATACTATTTAATTTTAAAATCGAAGAAGAAGTCAAATATATGAGTAAATATTTGGAGATGAGCAAGTCGCTTGGCTTTGATAAGAGAGGAATTAATATTAATCAGGTCGCGCTACAAATCAAACTTATTAATTCTAAAAAGAAATATAATATAAATATAAAAAATAATAAATCAAATATAAATATTCTAAAGAAAGATCACATCAAAATAGAAGACATGCTAAAATCTACCAGCATCCACAAAGGCTGGAAAGTAAGGGAATTATAAAATAATTATAAATTCCCAACCCAAATTTTTAAATTTTAACCTAAAAAATACTTATTCCATATGTATTATTTAGGTATGACTTAAAACGAAACCAAAATACTATATTTATGATATAATAAGCTGGAACTGCATAACTGTGCTGTTCATTCAAAACGTTGTACAACTGGAGAGCTTAGTAATGAGAATTATCAAATGGCTGGCTAGTGCCTTAACCGCCCTATGTCTGTCGAGTCTATCGCTCGCACAGAAAGTCACTGTGACCAGCTACCCTTTGCACACTATTGGTGGCAAAGACACTTTCATCATTCAGACCTCACCATACGAATACGTCAATCGTGCTGATTACCTCATAGTGGGTGGACCACCCGGTTCCCAATATTGGGGGATGATGAGCTGGGACATGACCAAGCTCTCATCTCTCGCTACAGGTGACAAGGCTGAGCTCTTGTTCTATGGACTTAATATACCAGGATTCTCACCAACAGGTATGGAGCTTGGTATGTCAGGTACAGCTTGGAGTGAAAGTGTTGGCTGGCAGTCTTTCACTTGGTACAACACTTTAACGAAGATTGTGCCAGCCACTCCCTACGACAATTGGATGACAGTCGACATCACAAACTGGTATAACTATTGGAAGAATGGTCAAGTAGTTAACAACGGCATACTGTTCTTACCGACCAGCAACACAGGTAAGTATACAGCACCAGCGTCAACTGAAATGTATGCTACGTGGGCTAGGCCGTTTGTAAGGGTGACGAAGGTGGTGCAGGTTCAACAAGCTTTGCTCCTCACTTGGCCTTTGTCTACCAGCTACGCTACACGTGTTGTTACTCAAAAGTTTGCCGAAGAATGGTGGGCTGGTGGTGGTAAATGCACTATTGATCAAAAAATAAAATTGCACTCAGGCACAGACTACCGCGCTGCAGCATACACAAAAGTTTATGCTGCGTATGGCGGATACGTGAAGACGGTGTTCAGTATAGATAAATGGGCCAGTGTTATTGTGATTGAGCATACAAAGCCTGACAATAACAAATTCGTCACTACGTACTGGCACACAAAGCCGTACGTTGCAGCTGGCAATTGGGTCAACGCTGGTGACTTGATAGCTGAAGTTGCTGATATATCTGGTGCTCACTTTCACTTTGGTCTGAGTAATGGCGCCCAGTTCATAAATGCAAGAGGTAATGTTTCAGCTGTGGGGGCCTTACCGCAGACCGACTGCGATGGTTGGCCAGCTTTCCCAAGCGACTTCATCGATCCAGAGAAGAATACACAGTTTCGTTTCCAATAAGCAAAAGTGAACCTTTGCTGGCGCACCCTCGGGTGCGTTTTCTTATTATAATTCTAATGAATAAGGACCATTCATTCCCGAGGGATCATTTGGGTATAAGTCTATAAGTACAGTATTCGCATTGTTTGGATACACATATAATATTATATTATCTAAATGAAAACTTTTAACTTGAGGAGTATTTTTAACATCATGTATATGCAGCTCTTTTCCATCATATCCTTTAGCTAAAGCTGCACAAGTACTGCTTGCAACAGCAAAAGGTCTTACATTGTAAATCATATATTCTGTAGGATTGTCAACTGGGTTACTAATCGGTTTCTTAATATCGTCGTGCTCGTAATTATAATTTATAATTTTTAAAATCATGGGTATGATATTTCTATCATTAAGTGAGTCGTCATTAATATAATATTGTTT
>JANNCJ010000079.1:0-4108 GCA_031386485.1 bacterium | reverse complement strand
GTCCATGCCAATATATGTTGTATTCATGAGTTTATTTTATTTACTTTAATAATTTGTATGAATATGTACCCCACCTTAAAAGGATGCATACTCATGATTAAAGTATAAAGCATTTGAGGGGGTTTATGAAGATAACATATTTATGCATATTGAGACATGTGTGCTATGCTTAACCATATGAATATAAAGAAACTAATGATGGCAGCACTAGTATCGATAGCCTTAATATTAGTGATAATAATTGGAGCGAGCGTGTACAAATTTAATTTTACCAATAGCGATATCTATATAATTGACAGCCAAGTAAATGCAAATACCACAGACTCGCTGGTTTATAAAAATCTAGAATACAATTTTGAGCTTACCCTCCTCCCTTCCTGGAGTAAGTACGAAGTGTCTACCAGCACAAATCATGGGGCTACACTTATTACAATACGAAATATTAATATGTGGAAAGGTGATGGCAGCTATATGGATATACCAGTATTAGTCTATACTCGAGAGTATTATTATGACAAAGCTAATCAAGATGTTAACTATGGCTTTGCGGCTCCGATACCGCCTACTATTAGAGCAGAAAATGATAAATATATATTGGTAACAGCTCCTAGGTACAACTTTTCATATTTGACAGGATTTGAAGATGTAGAACGAATACTTAGCACACTCAAGTCACCAATAGTGAATTAGGAATATGTAATATTGTTATAAAGTTAATTATGTTATGATGTATATTATATGAGTGAACATGAAAATAGAAGTGGAAGCAGATACAAAAGTCATATTATCTATATTTTTATTATAGTTATAATTAGTGGAGCTCTTTATTATTTTTATGATTTATCTAAGAAGTATCTAGTCATAATTAATGAAAAGACCATAGAAGCAGCCGAGCAAAAAAGGGGCTTAGAGGAGCTTAATAATAAATATGTAAATATGGTAAGCCAAATGGAAATGAGTGAGAACGATAAATTATTCTTGATTAATAACCTGAATGATGTGATGCAAAATTATGGTATCAAAGTAAATGAGGTAAATGAGCTAAGTAAAGCTGTGCACATAGATGATGAGCTACTTAAAAAGTATTCTAAATACTATTTCTTAAACGAAAATTACACTCCTTCATCCACTACCCTCATAAACCCTCTCTACACACTTAACACTAAAGAGATGTATATACTGACAGAAATTAAAAGTAAATTAGACAATATGATTATTAATGCATCTAATGAGGGAGTAAAGATAGTTATACACTCTGGATACAGATCGTTCGCGGAGCAGCAAAAGTTAAAAGCGATATACATAAAAACATATGGCGTTAGTAAATCAAATCAATTCTCAGCAGATCAAGGCTATAGCGAACATCAACTAGGTACTACTATAGATATCGATGATGGCAAAAGTGGTATAGTGCTTGGATTTGAAAAATCAACAACATTCACATGGATGCAAAATAACGCGCACAAGTATGGATTCATCATGTCTTACAATAAAGGCAATGATTATTATGAGTATGAGCCGTGGCATTATAGATATGTAGGCGTCGAGCTGGCTACTTATCTCCACAATAATAATCTAAATTTTTACGACTTAGACCAAAAGTATATTGATAGTTATAAAGGTAAAATATTCGAATAAGCTATATAAAAATGCTATTATTTAATTAATAAAAATATGAAGTACCTCTTTTTAATAATTATAAATATATTATTGGCTTCAGCAGCGCATGCTGAATTTTCTTATTTTCCCACCTCTACTCTACTTGACTCCAATATTACTGCTAATTCTAATAATGCATCAACAAGTTCGAATCTAGAGAATATAATGAGTCTAAATGGATCAAGTACAGAAATATTAAATGGAACCTATATGCAAGTATTTGGTGGCTGCAAATGGAACTTTTCTGGTGGATGCATCTCGGTCAGAACTGGTCCTGGTACTGATTACAAAAAGATATACAGATTAAGAAATGGTATAGTTTTACATACTTCTCATAAAATTATAAAGAGCAACGGAGAAATATGGTATAAAGTCACCTTTGCCGGTGAAAAAGTAAATAAAAAGAATAGGATAAAAGGTGATTGGTACGTCTCTGCTAAGTATTTAAAACCTGTAGATAATATCAAAAGCTATATCTATGAGATAGACAAATCAATAATTGATCAGAATAAAGTAATATATATTAATCTAAAATCGCAGACATTAGAAGCTTATGAGGGCGACAGACTTTTTCTTAAAACAAAAATCTCTACTGGTCTCCTTGACACACCCACTCCGCCAGGCGAGTACTATGTACATTATATGACACCGAGCAGGTATATGCAAGATGACGCTACTAATACTGACGATGTGAATCAGACCACGACCCCAAAAGAGTATTATGACTTACCTGGAGTGCCTTTTACAATGTACTTTGACACCGATGGTAAAGCTATACACGGGGCATACTGGCATAATAACTTTGGCAAACACAGCTCGCATGGATGCGTTAATCTACCAATCACAGAGTCAGAAAAGCTATACAGATGGACTCCAGTTGGCACAAATGTAATTGCAAGAGACCTATAAAAAGCTAAAACGGAGCTATTTGACAGATATTTATATGTATGATATAATATCTGAATGATAAGTCAATCTAATTACAATGAAGGTTTTAAGCTTGCTTTTATACTCTTATCCTTTGTGATTCTTTTTGTGTCTTCTGCTTATGCAAGCACGACTACAGAGTATAATTGGAGTAAAAAATCATTTTTAAATCAAATAAATAATCACAGAATAAGTAAGAAGCTTAATACTCTTACTTTAAATAATGACTTAAATAGACTTGCTGAGATTAGACTTAATGACATGGAGATCAATAATTATTTTGCTCATGAATCCCCTACAAATAATGACATTGATAGTATTCTAACATACGAAAATTATAGCTATGATAAGAGAGGTGAGAATTTAGCTTATGGAGAGTTTGTAAACGAAGCTGATGTCATGCAAGGCTGGCTTAATAGCAAGTGGCACAAATATAATATAGAGTATAGCGACTTTAATAATATAGGAGTTGCTCATAAAATAGTAAAAGACTATATGGGAGGTGACTATGTGCTCATTGTTACTGTTTTTACAAAAGAAGAAAATAAATTAGAAAAATTAGTGACTCTAGATAATACGTTGCCAGTCATTAAGGTAAAAAATGAAGATAACGCTATCTCGATATTTTCAAAAATACTAGCTAGCTTTAGCCATTCTTTTCTTCAATTTATCTAGTCTCTCAGATATTTATACTCATTGCATTCACATTTCTTGACTTTCTTAACACTACCACATGGGCATAAATCATTACGCCCAATGTCACCAAGCTCTTTGCGACTCTCTCTCGCCTCACTCATACCCATCTGCATAATAACAGTATCAATATGAGCAATAAAACTTACAAGATCACTATTAACTCTCTCATCTAAATGCTTATACATCATGAGCCCCTCTCTCTTATACTCGACTAGTGGGTCACGTTGTCCATAAGCACGGAGATTAACAGACTGTCTTAAGTTCTCCATATGCTCTAAGTGATCCATCCAAACTGCATCATATATTTGTAACATAACCGCTCTCACAATATGATAAAACTGTTCTTTGTGCTTATCTTTCTTTTGATTAATCAGTTCAGCTTGTTCAGGATTCTTCTTTATTATATTCTCCAAAACTTCATCTATATAGGCAACATCATTAAGCAGTAATTTCTTTCTTTTCTCATACACACTAGTTCTCTGCTGATTAAGTACATCGTCATATTGGAGAGTGTGCTTACGTGAGTCAAAATGGAATCCTTCTATCTTCTCCTGAGCGCTCTCGAGTGCGCGACCAACTATCTTAGATTTGATTGGCTCATCCTCAGGTATACCAAATTTACCCATCATATTTTTGATAGTATCGCTAGCAAAGACACGCATCAGATCATCCTCAAGAGAAACCATAAACTCCGTCTCACCTCTATCTCCCTGGCGACCACTACGTCCACGTAACTGATTATCAATACGTCTCGCTTCATGTCTCTCCGTACCTATTACATACAGTCCACCGAGCGACTCTACCTCATCGTGGGTGTCTTTATTGG
>JANNCJ010000051.1:0-15689 GCA_031386485.1 bacterium | reverse complement strand
ATTAATAACTTAATAATATCATGGGGGGGCAGAAATGCAAAGTCTGGTGGGGAGCGGGTGGGGATAGGTTACATTTATATAGATCTTTTTAATTATAATTATTCATTAAACTCTATTAGCTTGATATTACTTTTATTTAAGAATTTAATCTTACCTTTAAGCCCATAATTAAAATAGCCAGCCCACAAATCAGCCAGATCTACGCCTTTTAAATTACTATTTTCTGCTTTGATAAAAACAATTCTTTTTCTTTTTGATTTAAAACTCCTCCTAACTTTGTCAAACATTTTTGCAAGATGGTCTCCAGTATAAAAAACTTTTGCCTTGTCAATTCCAATATCTGTAAATATTTTTATAACCATTTTAAGATAGACTTTATCTATATTTTTAAAATTATTCTTATTGATATAAATACCATATACTTTATATTTAGACTCATCAACATAGAGCAGAAAGTCATTTTTCTGTTTTTTGAAAAGTGTATTCCATTTGAATTTGTCCGATTTAAAGATTTGTTTTAATTTTAAAATCTCTGGACCTATCTCATCATCACCAGAAAGTACAACAGCAACGACAAAAAAATGTGATGAGGAAACACTGATATCACCATCGTCACCGCTCTCATCTAAATACATCATAATTATTGGAGATTATAGCATAAATTTGACTTCTCGCACACATTTGCTATAATGTAATTAACGACATATCGATAAGGCTACAAGATCAAAGAGTGGCTTTCCAATCGTAAGTGGATATGATATGTTGCCCTTAATAGGGGGTAAGCTATTAGAAATATTAGCCTCTATCAAAATCTAAAGGGAGTAGCTTCGCTACTCCCTTTAGATTTTTATATATACGTAAAGTAATTTATTAGATTTTGGATTATATACTAATATTGTATTGTTTAATTTTTAATTAGCCTTAACTGTAGTGGTTGCGGCGTTTAAGCTTAGTAGTGAGTCGTAGAGTGTCTTAGCTGTGGTGAAAGTTTTTTCACTTTCATAAGCCTCTTTGGCGAGAGCGAGAGCCTCATCCTTCTTGCCTGTAATATAGAGGGCGCTAATATACTCAAAGGTTATCATCTGCTTCTTAGGTGCTAAATTATGTGCCATCTCAAGATACTTGAGCGCTTTGTCGTATTGACCAGTTTGACGTAGGTACGAGCCGTAGAATGAAGTATTCCTAGCTGTTGCATTATGTGCTATCATAGCCTCAAACTCACTCTCAGCATAAGCCTTAAGAAGATTAATACCAGCAGTTACACTTGGCTTATTGGCCTCATCGATCTGATTAAGGTCGAGTCCGTTAACTCTGCTCGCAAGCTGTATGAGCTGCTCATTGACCTCAACATTACCAAAGGAGTTACGACTCTTAGCTTTCTTAACCATATTAATCATCTCTGTCGTAGAGGCTAAGAATGTAGCCGGGTTATTATTAGTAGTACGTAATATAGAGATAAGATCAAGATTGGTCATGAGCGGCTTAACGACAACCATGACTAGTAAGCTAAGAGTTACTACACTACCAGCTATGATGCCCGTATATATTAACGGCATGTTCTTTTCTTTCGTTTTACCTAACCCCTCTTTCTTATTCTCATGCACTCTCGTAATAGATGCGATATAAGCTAATATGGCTACGAAGATTATATATGACACCAGATTATCAAAGACGAATACATTGTGTATAAAGTAGGCCGTGAGAAGGCCTGTTAAGAGCGATCTCTCAATTAGCTTCATATTATTACGCCCTTTGCCTCTCCACATCATATATATAGGAGTCAGGTAGAGGGTCAAGTAAGCAAGTAAGCCTAGTATGCCACCCGCAACTAACCAATCCATAAACACATTATGCGCACGGTCAAACCACGCCTCCTGAGCATACATACGAGGATCAAACTTAGAAGCAAACACGCTATGATAATTCTCCTGGCCATAACCGAGTAGCAAGGTCTTAGGACTATCATTGACTCCATCAATACTCATCTTAGCATTAAGTAGACGCGAGACGATTGTAGCTTCTCCAAACCACTCTGTGAGCGCTGTGTAATCTACGCTTTCATTTTTTATCTTGGCTATTGACTGTAGTGGTGAGGTCACTGGGTTAGCGTTAATGGTAGCTAGACGATTAAGCACTACAGATCGCTTAACAATAGACGTATCCTTAAATGCGATAAACACTCCAATTAACATTGACAAAAGGCCAATCGCGATGACAGAATTCCTGGCTAATTTTGGATACTCTTTCCTCCCAAAAATAACAATACACAGCATAGCGACTACAGCTCCAAGGACGAGACCAATGTATGATCCACGAGTCTGAGTATAAGCAAGTAAAATTAGATTGAGAACAGCAACTATAAGAAAAGGTATGCTGCCAACTCTGCCTGCAATGACGCCGCGCACAAAAGCAATACCACTCACAAATAATGCAATTAACCCCACGAACCAAACGAAGCCGCCAAAAGAAAAAAGGTTACGTGCCATATCAATGTTGGTACTCGCGAGGGCATTCGCAGCTATTAAGAAAAAGTTATTAGAGAGCATTAAGAGCGCAGACAGTATCACCAGGATAAGATTAGTATAACCCTGCTTACCTTTCCACTTATTAATCCTGTATGACATAAAAGCGCCGATAAAAACAAAGAACAAAGTGTATATACCATAATAAGCTGCGTTACCAAGAGTGGAGTCGAGACGAAGAGTATTACCCATGCTCGTCGGATAGGCTGTGTTAATAATGGCCTGAGTCGTACTCGAAGCACTACTTAACATTTTAGTCAAAAAGAATTCCTTTTGCCCTATTAGTTGTAATAAGCCCTGCATGCCGACAGCTATCGAGCCCACAGTAAACCAAGACCACATACGAGTCCAGTCTTCATTTGTCTTGTACACGCTATACAGTATAGTAAAGTAAACAAAAAGATGTAGATGAGTAAACCATCCTTCCATACGCTCATAATTACCAAAGAAGGAGAAGTATGGATTAGCTCCTAACAAGTTAGCAATAAATATTATAACAAGAAAGACCGAGTAAGAATAAAACACGAGAGACTTCTTAGGCCTAAAGCTTGGCTCAAGTACTGCGAGCACAATCCAAGAAATAAATGAGATCTCGATTAAGAATCTAAAGGCGAAATTCTTACCAGTAATATAAGGGAAGAAGGTGTCTGAGGAGACATACCAAGCAAGTAATGGAATGAACGCGAGCGAAAAGTAAATAATGGATTTAAGAAAGCTTGTAACTGTCATATATTTGTATGCTTAAATTATAACATTTATCACAAATATTTATAATATAGACAAAATCAAATTATCTAGTCTTATTATCTTCCTAATATAGCGCTGAGAGTATTACGTCTTACTACTAGCCATGAAGGTATAAGGCCGGCAAAAATCGAGACGACTACAAGTATGCCAACTCTAATAAGGGTGGTGCCGTACTCGGCGACTAATATGCCGTCCGAGAATGGGAAGTCTATCGGATTCGCGTCAAAGTAAGGCTTTAAGAATCCGAAAGTCACAAGTAGTCCGAGCGTAGAGCCAATGAGAGCGTAGAATATAGCTTGGAAGACATAAGACCAAAGTATAGTGCCACCATTAATACCAATACCTTTGAGTATACCGATCTGTCTCCTCTTGGTGAGAGCATTTATAAATATCACAATAAATAAAGTAATAGCTGCGACCACAATAGCAATACTACCAAAGAATGTGCCGAGTAATTCAAAAAGATTTTTTAGATTTATAACAAAAGCAGGCGTACCCTCCTCGAATGTCTGTATCTTAGCATAATCACCATAGCCATTGTTAAGTAGTACATCTCTCACCTCTACACTTTTACTTGCATCATTTAGTCTGACCGCTATCTCGTCGACTTGGTCTAAGTTCTTACCTGCAATTTTGCGCAGCTCACTGTCGACCATAAATACGCTTGATGAGAGATCTCCAGCTTTGACTTTGACAATGCCTTTAACTATATATTCATAACTTGGATTGACAGTATCCTCACTTGGCTTAAGAGTAGACTCGGGATTTGCTCTTTGGCCATTAATCTGTATCCTAACTTTGGTGCCAGGCTCGACGTCACGTAGTGCAGACGAGTCCACATCTGCGACAATACTATACTTAGCTAGCACGTCCTTGCCGACCAAGATATATCTGCTAGCATCACCGCCAGTGAGATACTCACCCTCTATGACATTCTCGCTTAGCTTGGTGACTACATCCTCATCATCTGGATTAATACCTCTTATGCTAACTTGCTTTTTGTTAGCAATATCATCACTCTTCCTAGTAGCGTAATTAGCTTCGATAGTACCGCCACCAATATACCTTGTCGATATACCCTTAACGTACTGATTACTTCTAAGTATATTCTGTATCTCGCCGCTACGCTCTATATAATTCTTTTTCTCAAGCACCCCCACTCCGACATCCCCAATATATTTCTCCTTAAAGGCCACCTCACTACCCTGAATGAGACCAACGAGTATACCCGAGACTACAATAAGATTAAGAAAAGTGATTAGCATCACGAGTATAATAAGTAATGTAGTCCATATACTGCTATGCTTGATGCTTCGTATCGCGAGGAAGGCGCCTATCTTTATCTGATTCATCAGCACATTATAACATAACTTCACTCCACTTCCGAGCTAGGCTTCAAATGACAAGCCTTTTCTCGCCCCTGTAGCATTGTTACTATTCGCTGCTGCCTTACCATCATCGTTACCGCCTGCTACCACCTTGACTGCTTCTTGATTCTTATAATTAGCTTTGTCTTGGTCCATCTTTTTTAACTCATCTGCCCTTTCTACTTCTCTACCTGTTAGCTTAGCTCTTAAGCTTTTGGCGGCTGCATTCTTAGTGCTCGCTATTATGCTAGGACGATCTGCGAATTCTGCCACCGCCTTACCTGCTGCATCGAGACCCCTTCCTATAGCACGCTTAGCTCCAGTTACTCCTGTCGCATCTAAGACTGCGTCTTTAGCCCTCGACACACCCACTCTCGCATCTCCAGCCGTATCACCAATAGCTGTACCCACTTTATAGGCGACGCTTGTGCCTTTGATTTCATTTTCAATTCTATCTTTTCTTTCTTTAATCAGCGCTTCTAATCTTTGCTTTTGTAAACTTTCTGCAGGTGCTAGTTCAGATTCCTTTTTCTTAGACAGATCAGCTAGCTCTCTCTCCTGTTTCTTAAGTTCTTGATCCTCCACTCTAAATGTAGCTCGGAGATTAGATGCGACTCCCGAGTCACGCATCTCACGCAGTAATGCTTGCTCAGCATCTTTCTTCCTTTTGGCTTCTGCTCTACCGAGCACATCTCTATTCCAATTTTTTGGATTCGTATCCTTTTCTCTCTTTTCCATTTCTTCTCTTACCTTTTTGAGTTCCTCTGGAGTCTTGGCTTCATCTACTAGCTTACCAAGACCAGTAGCCCTTAGTCTCTCAACATCTTCTGATTTAATTTTTGTTTTCTCTTGCGTTAAAGTTTTCTCCGTCTTAACTTTATATGAGTCTTTGCCAAAGGCGCTAAAGCCCGCCATCTTGCCTCCCACATTAGTCATGACTGAGGCAGACATGCGGCGTAGAGCTCCATTATTCTCTCCCGTAGCGCCAACCCATTTAGAGGCTGCCATCTTAGCTCCCATCTTACCGATAGACATGCGCGCGAGTGACCCTGCTCCGCCGGTGGCGACACCTAGCCCCACCTCCTTCATCGCACCACCAACTACCCCGGATGCATACTTACCCACGCTACCACTCGCAGCACTCGATAGCTTAATCCCCATAATCAGCGCGACTATGGCTAGAGACATGTTAACTATTGGAATGAGTGAGCTTGCGAGAGTGTCTTCAGTCACATTTATTTGACTTTCGAGCGAATTACTACCTGTCGCCACATTTAGTAGCGTAAAAGAAAGCCAAAAGCCGATCATAAGCATTGGCATAAACACCAGCTGCCCAAAGAAATTCTCTCGCCACTTCTCATGTAGCTCAGTGATCTTAGGGAAGGCAAAATTAAGAAACATGATAGGAGAGAATATAACGCAGGCAATGAGTATAAAGGCTCTTATAATTATCTGCAATGATGCGTATAAAAATACTCCGAATGTTAAAAATAAATATATTATAGCGAGCCACAGCACTGTGAATGAGTTAAAGTTACCAATGCTGGTATTAATTTTCCCAACCTCACTTACCAAGCTAGTAACACCCACGCTCTGCATTATCATATTTTTGAGCTCACCACCACCTACTTGATACTTTACTATGCCGCCGTATATTTGTAGAGACACAACATTAGAAATATCAATTAAAAACTTAGCGATAGGGAATGAGAAGTTAACCATAAGCGAGTAGAAGACCAGCTTCATCACCGCCTTTTTAAAGTCTAAATCATCCTTCCCGATAATGTATCGGAATCCCATATATACAGCCCCAAAGAAAGCTATGATATTACCGAGATCACGTATTACTGTCCATGCACTATAAATATAATCCATGTTTGGATTACTATTTGTAAAGAGTGTAGATATCTGAAGTACGAACTTCTGCATTACAATATCAAAAATAGTTGCTGACATAGCCGAGAGTCCAGCCATTATGCCAAGAATAATAGTGGATGCAAATGCCCACATCTCACAAGGAATTTTGGCTATAAGACCCGTATCTTTACAGAGATTAAGTGAGGAAGGGGTATTGTCAGTATATTGCCTCTGCGCTTGAGCAGTTGCGCTTGCAGCTGAAATCTGATTGCTATCTAGCTGATTTCGACATTGAGTTAAAGGCACTTCTTTGGTTTGATTTAGCACATCAACCACCACACCATCAGGGCGTCTATAACAATTAAAATATTCTGATTGTGCTGCTGACCCATTTGGTAACGGACCTTTGTCATTACAATCAAATTTATTTGTATCTATCCTAATTCCCTTTATGTCAACAAAATCTCTGTTTGGTAAATAGTAACAATCTACGACTGGTAAAGCTGCCGGCTGTGCAAAAGCATAGAAGCTTAGACTGATTTGCATCGCAATTATAAAAACAAGTATAGCTCTAAAAAGCTTAATCATAAATTTACCGCGTACAGCGTAGCTTTAGCGTAGTTGTATTATAACACAAACAGCACAAGAGTCAGCTGATATTAATCCACGATATAAACTTAAAAGAGGAGGAGGCTAACTAACTGCCTGCATTTAAATCTACAATTGGTGGCTCGATGCGAAGGGCGTTACATCTGGCAAGTCCGGTAGCATTAGCATTTGGCTGTCCATTCTCGTCAAGAGCATTACTCTCATCGAGTAGCTTACCCTTCTCCTCGGTTAGCTTAGCGTATAGTCCATAGTCATCACCAAGATATTTTATAGCATCTAAGCTGGCACCATTCTTGACATCTTTCTGCTCCCACTCGGTATCGACAAAAAGGTAATCGCTAATATACTTCTCTATTTTCTCGCTATAATACTGCACAGCTTTATAGTTGGTCGCCTTGTCTACTTCTTGCAACATTTTCGTCACATTATTTACTGCTAGCGCATTATTGGTCATTTGTAGCTCGAGCCCTTTGATGAGTGCGTCAAGCTCTGGACCCCTCTTCCTATATTCTAGAGGTATTATCTCAGGATATTTTATAAAGTATGTACCGAGACTTTCTTCTGTATATCTGCCTTGATCTATGAGCACTCTCTGAGCATTACGCTTGCCCTCATAACACATGGCGACTTGAGTGTATGCATTTAATACTTCTTTGTATTTTGCTATTTCTTTACCAATAAATGTAAGCTCTTTGGCATTCTTTGTGATTGCATTCTTGGTGGTACTCATTAGAGGCTTAACTATCTCTGCCTTATCCTCAGCATTCTGTATCTCATAATTAGGATCTTTAAAAGAATCTGCTGTGAGTATGGTACCTGTCGGTGCTGGAGTCACAGTACTAGTACTCGACGGAGCTTGTATTATCCTATCTAAATTAATAGTGCTGGGCGGCGTGTATCTATTAGTTGGCTTACCGTCTATACCGAGCTGCAGATTAGCGAGCTCATTGTCGAGTGAGTTAGCCACATCATTCACCCCATCAGTCACATAGGCGAGACCATCCTTGATAATTTTATTAGCAAAAGTAGATGCGATATTAGCAACCGCTTCATTGATCTCATCTGCTAGCTGAGCTCTCTGCACTGGGTCCTTGATGACTTGATCGAGTGAGCTGACGGCTGCTTGACCAGGTGTCGTGACTTTCTCTTGTGCACATTTAGGCTGTACACCATTGGCTATCTCGAAGTCGGTGAGATCGGCATACTTGACGCAAGTTCTTTGACTTAAGAATCCTCCTCCCTGCTGTAGCTCATCTCTCACATTGGTAGTTTTGGCAGCTGTAGTCTTACCAGTCTCTGCTATCACAGTACTTAGCCTCCCTTGCTCAGTGTTACGCCCGAGATTCATCACTACTGATAACATCCCTTCGAATCCGCTACAACCAAAGTCTTGGAGACAAGCTTTCTGAGCCTCATTCTGAGTCTTGATACTACCTCTACAATTAGCATTATACTCAGACTGGGCTAAGTTAAGCTGTAGCGCTAATCTCTCACGCTCCACCCTTTGCCCCTCCTCAGTGAGTACACCGACTGAGGCTGTAACCCCACGCAGCTTACTGCTTATGGTATTAACCTTAATAGCTAAGTTATTACATATACCATATCCATAATTAGGAGTAATAGACTGGGTAAATCTATTAGCTTCATTAGTGCTCAGCCTTAGATACTCTCTCGCTACATCACGATTAAGATCTCGGAGGCCTCCCACCTCTTTAAGCAAGCTATTCGTGACTCTCGCCACCTCAGTCTTGTAAATATTCTCATAGAAGACTTCTGGATTCTGTATAAAAAGCGGCTTACCTTTATACCCACTATTAATCCATTTGATCATATCTGTCTGCACTGTATTGATCATATTAGTCGCAATACGCATCACCACCTTATCGAGGACATACTCTTTCATATATATTTGATAATTGGCATTTGAAGTGATCTTATCAAAAGCTGTAGTCACAGACTGCCACGCAGAGTCCTTAACAGACTGAGCTGTGATAGTAAAGTCGCTGACATTCAAATCCCATACTCCCCAATAGGCGTATGCAGGTTTGCAAGTCAAAGCATTTAGCCCAATTATTGTAACCATAATTAATTTAAAATACTTTTTCATATGTTAATTTATAATGTTAAAAAAGTTACCATACTCCTTTGCACTATATTTGTATTTAGCACTCTCAAATTCTTTTTTAAAATATTGAGAGTTTACAACTAGAGCACTAATAACACGCTGATGTTCCGGAACTGCTATCAGAGCTTTATAGGGGTCATTAGCGTTATTGGTGAACGCATTTAAAACATTAACGTATAAAAAACAATTTGATATTAGATCTAGGTGAGCACTCTGCATTTTAATCGGGACTTTAATTGTTTTGGAAGCTGTGCAAAATTTACTCACTCCTTTTATTTTGTCTTTTGTATTTGCAAATGTGCTGTTTTCGTCTGCAAATTCTTCAAGCTCAGTTGTAACTGGATCGCCGAGCACAGCATAAAATATTAATCCCATACTATTCCCATACTCTCTATATTCCTCAAATGTTGGATTAGATATTACATTTAATGTGATAGCCTCGCTTGGCTTAAGTAGATTAGAATAATTCTTATCTATGGCATTCACGAGTGAGGTGGCGCTAATGTTGCTGTTACTCTTATTATACTCTGCTGCGACATAGAGGTCACGGCTTAGGAGCTCAGTCAGATTAGTGCTACTACTAATTATAATATTATCTTCGTCACGACTAAGATTAGTAGACACTCCTGCTGCACTACTACCATATATCATCTCACGCCAATTAGAGAGACCATCACCATTATCGTCCCCGCCGCCATCTCTCACACTCTCATAACTATCTATATCTATTAGGTCTGCTATTTTCGCATTATCATTATTATTGATTAGAGAATAACTTTTTAAATACCTTTCTTTAAATGAGTATAAGCCGACAATCATAACTATGACAAAAATAGATAAGATGAGATATGCTATGCTCTTCTTCATATCGCTACTCTCAAAATTATTTAGCTCGCTCATGTTATCTTTCTGCTTAATCATAGACTTATTATAGCATCTATGATTTTATATACTTAATCAATATACACAGACCTCTCTACTCTCTGCTTATAATGTATATCATTATAATTGGCAATGCTGCCATCTAAGTCTTCTAAGAATATAGATGGGGCCGCGATATTAGTCTGCCCAAAGACTGTCCTCATCTCCGCATAAGATAAGAATAATCTCCTCCTCGCTCTAGTCACTGCGACATAGAATAATCTCCTCTCCTCTTCTTCCTCTTCCTTAGTCCTCTTAATGCCTGAGAAATTACGAGACGGGAAGAGATCAGTCTCGAGGCCTGCGATAAAGACATAGTCGAATTCTAACCCCTTAGACGCATGCACAGTCATTAGCCTCACTCCGTCAATCTCTTTCTTATCATTATCTTGATCAGAGCTTAGCGAGGCTATCTCCATAAAGGCATTCCAAGACAAGTCAAAGTCCTCACCGTCATATTTCTCTGCTAGCGTGATGAGCTCACTTATATTAGCGAGTCTTATCATACCCTCCTCACCATCATCCTTCATGTCTTTCTCCAGACCACTTTCAACTAATGCATATGTCATCACCTCTGACAGCTTACTCTTACTTGTCATCTCATTTATTCTCCTTAGTAATGAGTAGACATTATTAACTTTAGATAGAGCAGCCCCAGATAGAAGCTCATGAGCAAAAACTTTAGCAATAGTCGCCTTACCTATACCCTTTTTGGGGTTGTCAAAAACTCTGCGCATATCAGCTTGCGAGTCAGGGTTAAGCGCGGCCTTCATATAGCTCATCATGTCCTTGATCTCACTCCGGTCAAAGAATCTAACTCCAAGCACAGTGTAAGGAATATCATACATTATCATCTTCTCCTCGAGGGCGCGAGATTGGAAATTGGTACGATAAAGTATGGCTATTTGATTGGGATTAATGCAACCCCTTCCGCCTTCGGCACCTTCCCCAAGGGAAGGACTGGATTCATCTGGACCTGTGCTTCCCTTGGGGAAGCTCCGCGTAGCGGTGAAGGGGTATGGGTCTGTACCCAGCAATTCTAAAATTTTTATCGCCACAATATCCGCCTCACTCTCACCATCCCACGCAGGCATCACCTCAATCTTATCTCCGTCACCAGCCCGGGTAAAAAGATTCTTCTCTTTCCTCACTTCATTCTTTTTGATCGACTCATTCGCGAGCCGTAGTATATTACCCGTCGATCTATAATTCTCCTCGAGTACTATGAGCTTAGCGTTCTTATAGCTATTTTCAAAATTCATAATGTTTTTAAGATTAGCACCGCGCCAAGAGTAGATATTCTGATCGGTATCACCGACCACACAGATATTATTAGTCTCTCTATTAACAAGTAGACTCACTAGCTCATACTGCGCATTATTAGTATCTTGGTACTCGTCTATGTGTATGTGAGTAAAAAGCTTCTGATACTTATTTCTTACCTCCACATTATCACGCAGTAGCTCGACACATCTGATAACAAGATCGTCAAAGTCGAGTGCATGTTGACTCTTGAGAGATCTCTCATAATACTCCCAAGCATTACAAGTTATCTCCATACTATAATTAGCTATTTTCTCTTTGTACTCTATTACAGTTTTAAAGTCACCCTTTTCTCTACTTATCGCATTTCTTATTTTGCTCGGCTCATATATTTTGGTATCTACGTCCACACTTTCTAAGTATTCTTTGACAATCTTCTTACTGTCATCAGTGTCTAAGATCACAAAGTTTTTATTAAGATTAAGTAGCTGTGCCTCACGCCTAATTATCCACATCCCGAGTGAGTGGAAAGTTTTGACCATTGGAAGATTTAGATTGTGCAAGTAATTAGAACTACCTCCCATCCACTCGTCCGCCATACCCTCCTCGACTAGCCTATGCAACACACGCTCACGCATCTCAGCCGCGGCCTTATTAGTAAAAGTCACGCAGAGTATATGAAAAGGCTCAACCCCAGAGCGTACTATCTCGACCACTCGCTCGACTATGGTCTTAGTCTTACCCGCTCCGGCACCAGCCAGGATAAGTAGCGGACCGCTTATGCTATGTGCCGCTTCGTATTGTTTGTCATTGAGATTAGATTGTGTGCTCATGTATTTGTTTTGCTTTTATTTTATAATTTTGCTTGACTTTTGATTTATAAAGTATATAATCAATTCATAACTACGAAAGAGATCCTGGTACGGGCGAGTCCTCATCAGGAGCTTTTTTATTTATAACGTTAGCCTCATCAGTAACTAAGTCTAACATACTCTCTAAATACACGATTTTAGTTGTTGACCTTTTCAAAAATACCGAGCACCTTTTGATGCTTGGAGCAATGACTCTTTCGAGAGCGCCTTGATTTAACAAAAACTTTATTAGACAAGTAAAGTCACCATCACCACTCACTATTATAGCCTTGTTATACTTTTTATCATAATAATCTATTACAGCATTTAGAATCAGCTCTGCATCACAATTTGCTTTTAAAATATTTTCTTCGAAATAAGTTTCTTTGAAAATAATCTCGTATCCTAAAAGTTTGAGGCTGGTGTAGAAATCTTCATTCTTCTTTATATATCCTAAGAAAATAATAATCTTCTCTGCTCTGTATCTTTTCACAAGCCAAGTGTGCAGCTTCTCATAACTTATATCGTACCCTAGCCCAAGTATCCCTTGCTTAAGATTCGCCCCATCAATATACACATTTGTGATTTTCTTTTCTTTCTCCATCATAATATTCTAGCACGAATAATTCAAATTAGGTTTCGTTTTTAAAGACATAACAAAAGGGGGTTGCTACGCAACCCCCTTTTGTCTTTCTTGTCCCCTAATTTGGGTTGGGATACTTTAACCTTTGAAGTTATAAATCTTAGTCTCGCTCCATAATGTAGCACCGCCATTATTAATATCTCTCAAAATAAATTTGTATTCTATGCTACTCGGAACTGGCGCGATGTACGGAGCAATTGGAGTATATCCTGGAACTGGATAGCCAGTTATATCAATCTGATGTGATGGGTCTGTAAATCTATACGAAGTACCTCCTTTCACATATGGATCAGCTAACACATAATTATATACTTGCCCTCCTTTTGTCCCCAGATTAAATATATACTTGCTGCAATCCATTTTGTATGTAGCTTCAGGATATGTCGGACAATCTACTTTTACTTCCACGTCCATGACTAGACCATTTCTGTAATTATTAATTGTGTATTGATAAGTGTGGGCTACAGAATTCAAACTTCCAGAATTTAGATAATTGAAAGTGCTAGTAACAGGAGACAATGTTTGACCTAACACCTCAAAGCTTGGGCTGTTAGAGTAAAGTGAATTATCTGCATTAGTTGCTACTACATTAGTAACACCTGCGCTGAAGTTAGATGGTACGATAGCTACGTAACAATTATGCGACAAGTAAGCACCGCCAAGAGTTACATTTGACCCACCTTTAACTTGTGAATCTATTAAAGAGAAATTGATGAGCTGATCTGTGAAGTTAGAAGGCTTATCCCAGCAGATATTCATGTACTGCCCAGCTTTGATAGTAGTTATGACATTACCACGCTCAACGTCTGTGGGAGCTTTGAGTTTAAATGAATTTGTTTGATTTTCTTTTAAAGTAAAGATTTGACCTTTTGTAGTCTTGCCGTTAGCATAATTATAAGTTGGTATATATGATCCAGCAGGTATAGGTACGGCGAAGTCTCCTCTTACACCTTGTGTTTTATTTGTCTCACTCCATCCAATACTATTACTTCCTTTTAGTAAGTCAGCGTGTTCGTAGATTGAATATACTATCCCTGTAACAACACTCGTAAAATCAATATATCCTCTCGGCATATTTGTACTGGAGTCAACTATAATGCTAGCTGATTGACCCTGTATTATTTCACTTCCACCATTTGCATTTACAACTTTTATCGAATATATTACTGGGGTGCCATCTGATCTTTTGTTAGCAGCTTCACAATCCGCTTGCGTTTTATACTGTCCACTCAGATACACAAATTGTCCATTAACTACATTGTCTCCTCTGTTACCAATGAATAATACTGAGGTGCACTTATCTCCAGTCTGATTTAGTTTATAATAAGTCACATTTAGCATTCCGTTTATCGGAGAAATCACTACAGGATCATTAAGAACTGGAGTCACTGGATTATTATTACTTGCACAGCTCACACTCTTGATCTTTGCTCTAGTCACCACACCTATGGTGCCAGTAACTACTAATCTATTATCTTGTTGGAAAGCTCTCACCGCTTTACGAGTAGCATTGCCATAGTATCCTGTAGGATCTGAGTCTAAGTAATTAGCCTGGGATAGGAAAACTTGAAGCTTAGAGACTTCGTTGTTAGTGTTAGAGTCTCTAGAGCTTAGTCTCATGCTGTAAGATAAAGTAATACACTCCATCTCTTCTGCATCATCTGTGTCACTTACTTGAGCGTAAGATAGATTAAGGGTCGTGAGAGTTAGTAATAATAATAAGAGAAGACTAGATAACTTTTTAAAGATTTGCATAATTTTAGATTATAGATTTATATATGTTATATAATAACATGGGGGGTGAAATGCAAGTGTTATGAGAGAGGGTTGTGTACAGTATAAAATCTACTCAAATAAATCCTTGTCTAGTCCCGACTGTTTAATTATCGATAACACAGTGCCTACCTTTATTTCTTTATTACTACCATGATACGGCACCACGACTATTTTAGAATCTTTTTTATAAATAACATGACTACCCTTTTGCCTATCTAGAATAAAGCCGTACTCTGTTAGTATTTCTATTATGTACTTAGCTTTTTTAGATTTCATACTAAGCTACGACTAAATCTTGAGATGGTCTAATATAAGTAAATACTGGTGAGAGTCTAGATGGTCTTGGTATCTCTATCTTATCGTCTCTCATTACCTCAAGCCATAAATCAAGAGCTTCTTTGGCCATTTCTATTGCTTCTTCATAAGTATCACCGCATGTTACGCATCCAGGGAGATCAGGGAACGTTACATTATAACCAGATTCGATGTCGGGGGTTATTATAGCTACATAATCTGATGAGAATTTATTTATCATATCTTAATTATATATCCGCACACTCATAATGTCAAATTTGATTGGTTTATTAATAGTCAAAATCCTAAAACAAGCACATAACATAAAAGCCATATACTATATGGCTTTTTGGTTTAATTTTACAAAACGAAAACAAATTAGCCTTTGAAGTTGTAAGTTTTAGTCTCACTCCACAGAGGAATTCCACCATTATTAATATCTCTTAGAATAAATTTGTATTCTATGCTACTCGGAACTGGCGCGATGTACGGAGCAATTGGAGTATATCCTGGAACTGGATAGCCAGATATATCAATCTGATGTGATGGGGCTGTAAATCTATACGATGTGCCTCCTTTCACATATGGATCAGCCATAACATAGTTATATACTTGCCCTCCTTTTGTCCCCAGATTAAATATATACTTGCTGCAATCCATTTTGTATGTAGCTTCAGGATATGTCGGACAATCTACTTTTACTTCCACGTCCAT
>JANNCJ010000044.1:0-16353 GCA_031386485.1 bacterium | reverse complement strand
CTTCAGAAGGTAAGATCGAAGTCTATGGTCATGATGTGGTCGATGATTATCGATTAGCAAGAGCGCAGGTGGGACTGTCGCCTCAGGAGTGGGCTGTAGACATATTCCAGACAGTAGAAGAAGTGCTTTATTATCAGGCGGGATTTTTTGGCATGATTGGTGAGGAGAGGGCAAGCAGAATAGAGGAGATGTTAAATATTTTTGACCTGCAGGAGCACAGGAAGAAGAAATTCCAAATGCTCTCTGGAGGTCTCAAGCGCCGCACCGTGGTCGCTAAGTCTCTGATACATAATCCCAAAATATTAATCCTCGATGAGCCGACAGCGGGAGTAGACGTCGAGACGAGAAAGGCTATCTGGGAATATATAAAGAAAATTCACGCCGAAGGCAAGACAATATTATTAACCTCTCACTATCTAGAAGAGATAGAGGAGCTATGTAATAGAGTGATTATGATAAAGAGAGGTGATATAGTTATAGACAAAAGTATGCAAGAGGTCAAGGAAGGCGGCAAGCTAGAAGCTTTGTATCTAAGCGTGGCCAAAGATTAAAATATATGAATAAAAAAATACAACAACTTAAAAAAAGATTGATACCATTTTTTACTTTGATAGAAAAGAACTTTCGTACCGACGTACGAGTCTTTGGTCAAGTTATAATCGCGCCGCTTGTGACTGCTGCCTTATATATTTTTGTATTTGGCTATGTACTTGGTAGTACTGTGAAAGAGATAGATGGGTTATCATATATTGCCTTTGTATTCCCCGGAGTCTTTGCTATGAATCTTATAATTTCAGTTTTTAGTGCCGGCTCATCAGGAATTTATTTTATGAAATTTCAAAAGACAATAGAAGATTTCCTCACTCTCCCTATTTCATATTTTGAATTAGTCTCGTCATTAATTATAAGAGGTATAATCAGGGGTATACTTTTAGCCATTTCTATTGGCTTGGTCGCATCTATTTTTGGAGTTAACACTATAGTGCATCCATTTATATTTTTATTTTATGTCATACTTATCTCTTCGCTCTTCGGATTACTTGGTATTATCTCGGGCATATGGGCTGACAATAGCTTTGAGAAGCTTAACATCATGACGAGCTTCATCTTAACACCGCTTACATTCCTCGGCGGAGTATTTTATACCGCTAGCATGCTACCTGCTAATTTGCAATTTATAATTCATTTTAACCCAGTCTTTTACGCAGTGGACGGTCTCAGATACTCGCTTACCGGCCACAGCTCAGCGTCGATACCACTCGGCCTCCTCGTACTATTTGCCCTCGCCGGTATCTTTACGCTCGGAGTAGTCTACATTTTCAAAACAGGGTGGAAGTTAAGAAGTTAATTATTTCCAATCTTTTTATTTTTAATCGCAGCAGATATAAGACCATCAAAGAGTGGATGAGTGCTACCTGGTCTTGCTAAGAATTCTGGATGTGACTGTATACCTATAAAGTATTTATGACTTGGTATCTCTATGATCTCGACAAGCTGAGTATCTGAGTAGCCGCTCACAGTCATGCCATCACTCTCTAACTCACTAATATACTTATTATTAACCTCATATCTATGCCTGTGCCGCTCTATCACTTTTTTACTTTTGTATAATTTGTGTGCGAGAGTGCCTACTTTAATATTACACACATAGTCACCGAGCCTCATAGTGTTACCCATTTCACCAAGTTTAATTTTATCTTTTTGATTTTCTTGTAAGTCTATAATATTGACTTTAGTATTAGGATTAACTTCAGTTGTGTGTGCGTCTTTTAATTTGAGCACATTACGGGCATACTCGACTACAGCTAGCTGCATACCGTAGCAGATACCAAGAAATGGTATATTATTTTCTCTTATATACTTGATAGCTGTGATAATGCCTTCGACACCACGAGATCCGAATCCACCCGGCACAATTATAGCATCATAATCATTTAGCTTATTTAGATTACTCTCTAACTCTTTTTTATTTTTAGTTCCTGCCCCTCGTAGCTTAAGCGAAGTGGGGTCGAAGTCAAGAGAATTAATCCAAGAGAGATTAACTTTAACATTATTTTTGTAGCCACTATATTTGATAGCCTCGATCACAGATATATATGAGTCACTCACAGTGTAGTCACCAGAGTCAAAATATTTACCTATAACAGCTATATTAATTTGTTTCTTAGATGACTTGATATTTGAGGCTAATTCTAAAATTGGATTAGTTATTTTTAAATTTTTATTTAGCTTAATATTTAATTTCTTTGCAAGTATCTCGCTCACCTTATCCTTTTCAAAATTCTCTACTATATCATATATACTAGTTACATTCGGAGCGGAGATGATGTTACTACTTGGTACGCTACACATACTAGCTATCTTTTCTTTCCTAACTTCATCTATTCCGTCCTTTGATCTCGCGATTATAATATCAGGGAAGAGGCCGACAGAGTTAAGAGCTCTTACCGCATGCTGTGTCGGCTTAGTCTTGGTCTCTCCATCCTCAAATGCAGAGGGGAGGAATGTGACCATGACTATAGCTATGTCGTCAGGTGACTTGTACTTTAGCATCTTGATGGCTTCTAAGAATAATAAATTCTCATACTCGCCAACAGTGCCACCAATTTCTACAAAGACTATCTCGGCCTCACTTTTCTTCGCAGCATTATTAATACGCTCTATAACCTCAAGTGGTATATGGGGCACTACTTGTACACATTTACCTTTGTAAGCGAGTGATCTCTCTTTCTCTATTACGCTCTGATATACCCGGCCCGTAGTCATGTAGTTGTCTCGCGTGAGTGAGACGTCTAAGAATCTCTCATAGTTACCCATGTCTTGATCGCATTCGTCACCGTCACCGAGTACAAAGACTTCACCGTGCTCTACAGGATTCATAGTGCCAGCATCCACGTTAATGTATGGATCAATTTTCATTGCTGTGACAGCAAGTCCTTTGTATTTAAAAATATTAGCTAAGCTAGCAGTAGTAATACCCTTACCCACACCACTCATCACACCGCCGACCACGAACACATATTTTATATTCTTTTGCATAATATATTTTAACATTTATTATCATAAATATACTCTTGTGCTAGGGTATATATAATTGTATTTTGTTTTAGCTTGATTTATACTATTTAGTAGAGTATAATAAAAATATGATAAAAAATCAAACAAACTACATATATTCTTTCTTTTCAAATCTGAAAAATAAGAAGTTATATCTATTAGACAAAAGCAGAAATAGAACAGCAATAACTTCCTTATCTTCTTTAGAGTGACTAGATGATGTTAATGAAAGCAAAAAATCATGGAGATAAAGTATATACTTGATACAAATTTTGTAATACACTATCTAGTGCGCAGAGAAGATTGTGTTGAGCTTTTTGAAAAGATTATAAATATTAATCCAAACATTTTTATCTCAGTCATTAGTATTGCCGAATTATATTCTTGACCTAAGATAAGTGAAGCAGAATTAAAGTTAATAGATAATTTTATTTTAGATCTAAATATAGTTTATACTGACCTTGCAGTAGCTAAATTGTGCGGTGAAGTGAGGAGAAAAAGTAAAATAAAAACTCCAGACGCACTTATTGCAGCTACGAGTTTGTTATATGATTTTACTTTAGTGACAGAGAATTACAAAGATTTCAAAAATATTGAAGGATTGAAAATTCTAAAATTTTAACTAATACAAAAGCGACGCCTCCGGCGCCGCTTTTGTTTTGTTTTTTGTTTATATTAAAATAATATTATTCAATTTTATATAAACTTTTACTCCCCAATTAATTTACCAAGGTCTAATGTTTTGTTGATACCGACTTGTCTTACGAAATCGTTGACGTGGGAGACGAGGACTATAACGCCTTGATAATTTTTTAAGGCTTCAGCAATGACCGGGATGTGGCGGAAGTTAACATGATTAGTCGGCTCATCGATAATAAGTATACCAGGCTCTGAGAGAGTGATATAGGCCCACATAAGTAGCGCCTTCTGACCCTCGCTCAGCGCGCCAATCTTAGTCGCTAACTCTTTGCCTCCTATTAAAAATCCAGATGCGGCTGCCCGCAGGTGATGATCGTCGAGTCTCTTAAATATTTTAGCCAGCTCCTCATAGGCTGTCTTATTAAAGTCGAGCGTCGAGAAGTCTTGTCTATAATACCCAATCTTAACATTGTCCGCAATCTTAATGCCTTTAGCATTTTTATTTCCAAAAAGATTAAAGTAAGTAGTCTTACCTATACCATTTGGTCCTGTGATATGTAGCTTATCACCCTTACGCAGATTCTCTTCTATTTTAAAATATTTACGCTCACCACCAACCATTAGCTCGACTCCAGAGAGCTCGACGACATTACCTGAGAGATCATCGCTATTATTAATTTTAAAACTTCTTATTGTCCTATCGTCTTTACGTTCGTCTACCTTACTGTCCTCCATCTCGTCAATCTCATCGCGTAGCTTACTTGCTAGCTTACGCATCTTACCACCCTTCAGGGCAAAATAATTCACTTTATCTTTATTCTCTTGTATTTCTTTTTCTAGTTGTGCATTAGCTTTACGCTCAGCTTCTTTCTTCCTTTCTATTTCGCCGATTGCTTTAAAATAGTTACCCACATATTGCTCTATTTTTTTAAATTGTGTATTGAGATAAATTATACCGTGAGAGAAATCATTCAAAAACTTTTCATCATGCGATATGACTATAGCAGTACCTTCGAATCTTTTCATGTACTCGGTCAGCTCACCCACTCCCTTCTTGTCTAAGTTGTTAGTCGGCTCATCCATCAGCACAATGTCTGGAGTACTTATTAGAGACTTGGCAATTAAGAGTCTACCTTTCTGCCCACCACTTAAGTCTTTGATCTTTTTATCTAAGGGTATAGACCAGCCCAGACTCTCAAATATCTTTTTGCTTCTCGGCTCTATGTCATAGACTTTGCTCTCAAAAGCTTTGTTCATATACTCTAGCACTTCTAAGTCCCACTCTTCGTGTGGTATATACTGCTCAGCAATTGAGATATTTAATTTTTTGTCAGTCACGACTCGTCCTTCTGTCGGCTTTAAAATCCCTAATATTAATTTAAATATAGTCGACTTGCCAGCACCGTTTGGTCCCATAAGTACTAGCTTAGCCCCGCGGCGGAGTGAGAATGTCGTCTCTTCTAGTAGTATTTTATTTTCATCATAGCCAAAAGAGAGGTCTTCGAACCTCAGCATTACTTCACCGTGTATTGGGACTTGCTTTTCGACTGCCATATGTAAATATTTGTAACCAGAGAATTATAGCATATTTTCTTGCAAAAATCCATAAAAAATGTTATTTTAAATTATGAATAATATAGACGCTCTTTATAGTGAGCATATACTTAACCTCGCCAATAATCTTGTCACCACTAGAGAGAGTGAGATAAGTGATGATAAATATGTTATTGTTAAGTATAATAATCCGTCTTGCGGGGATGTGATTAATCTATATGTCAAAAGTGATGGTAATATAATAGAAGATATAAAAGTAAATATAGATGGCTGTGTTATAAGTAAAGCCAGTACCCATTTGCTTATTGACAGTATTAAAGGTAAAAGCTTAGAAGAGCTGAGTCATCTGATGCCATATGACATGCATAATATGCTTGGAGTTAATGTGGGCGAGATGAGAGCACCGTGTGTGCTTACTCCATACTTCGCACTTCGTAAATATTTAGAAGAATTACATGTTACAAATTAAAAATTTAAAAGTTAAAAGAGATGAAGATATAGTCATAAAGAATGCTGAGCTTAGTCTTGGTGTGGGTGAAATAGTTAAGATTAGTGGCGCTAATGGGTCAGGTAAGTCATCCCTAATGTCTAGCATATTTAATGTTCACGGAGCTGAGATAGAGGAGGGAGATGTGCTAGTTAATGGTAAGAGCATAAGAGGAATTGAGGGTGATGAGATAGCTAGGCAAGGCATCTATTATGCAGTGCAGCACCCCCCAGTAGTTAAAGGCATAAAGACCGTGCAGTTCTTGTATAAAGCATATAAAAATTTCCACCCGCTAAGTACTGATAACATTCTGGTCTGGAGAGAGAGATTAGAAAAGAGATGCTTAGAATATAAATTAAATATCAGCTTGATTAACGATGAGCTTAACACCAATCTCTCTGGTGGAGAAAAAAAACTAGCGCAGCTCATACATGCACTCGCGATAGATGCTAACTATCTACTACTTGACGAATGCGATAGCGGGGTAGATGCAGAAAACAGAAATCTAGTATATAATTTTATTAATAAGCAAAAAGAAGAGGGTAAAGGGATAATCTTTACGAGTCACATAGATGCCGGTAAGCAAGTGAGTGTAGACAGAGAGTATATATTAGAAAATAAATTTTTAACAAAAAATAAATAAATATATGTCTGACAAAGAAATCATTTTAAATGAATTAAGTAGCATCATAGACCCGGAGCTACATATAGATATAGTAGCACTTGGGCTTATAAGAGATGTCGAGGTCGTCGAGTATGATGCTGATGAGATCTCTAAGCATGACTATGTCAAAGTCCTGATGACGCTCACGACCCCAATGTGTCCTTATGCTGATCATCTTGTGAGTGAGGTTAAGAGCACAGTAGAGCTACTCGGCTACGGCGAATGCACCGTCACCCTCACCTTCCTCCCACCCTGGACCTGCCCCCCGGACGCGAAGCTTTTACTCGGGCTATAACTATAATATGAAAATAACAAAAAATATAAAAACAAATAAAAATATTATTAATAATTTATCAGATATACATAATGTGAATGCTTACTCTACTAGTTTTGATTTTCTAAACGACGAAAAAGAGATATATAGCACAAAGGATGCTGTGGAATCATAGATAGTTTGTTTTGGTTTCGTTTTTACACATAATATACCTTTAAAAATAAGCCCCACTTACCCACCTCTTGTTTTCGTATTTTCGCAAGCGTATTGACTTTAAATATTCTTTAGTGTATAGTTTAATTCTCTAACCATTTGGAGCTATTGATGGACTACGTAGTGCACCTTAGAGTTAAAGAAACCCTTGTGTTGGCTCAGCATGACATGCTGCTCGTCAAGCTCATCGGTGATCCACCCGAGAATGGAGAACTCATAAAAGTGAGATTGGCGAGAGACAAGAGAAAAGAGCCGAATGCAAAAAACTATTTGTCAGGGAAAACCGTATACCTGCGGGTAGTATTCTCTCAAGATGTGGATGGGCATCGGATCTACTTGCTCAAGCCGACATCAATGTGAGTCGCAGACCAAACACGATCTTTGGACCGCTGAAGTTAAGCGGTCTTTTTTATTGTGAAGTTGTCGCGATTTAAATATAATTTTACTTATACATCTTTATCGCCTGGTCGAGGACGTTTGAGACATAGCGATAGTCGCGGGCACCGTTGATGACGGTAACTATCTTGTACCCGTCCTTAGTCTTAGCGAGGACAAATGTATTAGGAGTACCTTGTACCCCAGCTACTGCACCATCCTCGAGATCACTCTGTACATATTCGGAGTACACTCCAGAGTCTAGACACTTTTGCCACTCCTCTATATTTTTGACCCCTGCCTCTCTCGCCATATTTGGCATTAGCGCAAAGTCTAATCCATCATTAGCTGGAGTAATCTCAAATATCTTAGTCATAAATTTAAAATATGCTGCGTTACCTGCTTGCTCACGTGCGCAGAGCGCGGCCTCAGCTTCCTTGGGAGCTTTTTTGTGGAATTCGAGCGGGAAATGTCTATAAGCTATAGCTATTTTATCTTTATAATTTTCTCTTATTTTTGCCATCGTCTCATTGTGGAATTTTTTACAAAATGGGCACTCTAGATCTGAATATTCTAATAGAATAATTTTAGAGTTAGTGCTTCCAGAGTATAGCTCTTCACTTTTAAGTTCTCTACCTGCAAAGAGTGAGTCAGGATCGACAAAGCTACTACCTCCAACCTGATCAAAGTGGGTAAATAGTATAGACCCTGCAATGATTAAGCCACTTATTATTATGGCTATATTGGTATTTTTAATTTTATGTTGACGATTCTTTGGATGATTTTCTTCCTTATTATTAATTTCACTCTCTTCTCTTATTGTATCTTGCATATAAATGTATTATACTATAAAGCAGATGACATATACTAATTTTATCCACTATGCCCGCATCATACTGAGATGCTCTCTAGAATTCTTGCCTGTACTCGCATTCTTCGTAGCTTACGAATACTCAAAAGAAGACTTTTATAAGGCGACTTACTCCATGATCATTATGACCATGCTTTATACTTTATACACCTTCCATAAATATAAAAGAATACCATATCTTGCGTTATTTATTTGTCTCGAGACGGCACTTTTTGGTGCGCTTACACTCGCATTTCGTGACCCTATGTATGTGCAAGTTAGAGATACATTTTATGATTTGCTCTTGGGATCATTTATGCTTGGGAGTGCTATGCTTAATAAGCCGATAATCAAAAAGTTTTTTGGCCATATATTCGTGCTGCAAGACTTTGTCTGGAAATCACTTAGCTATAAGTGGGGCATACTGTTACTTACTTTTGGTATTACAAATGAAATTGTGAGAAGATTATATGATGAGCACATCTGGGTAGGTTATAAATTCGCAATCATGATGATCACCATAACTTTTGGGCTATATCAGCTCTGGAGATATAGGAAACATGTCGAAAATTAAACCCAACCTTATGTTAATTGCCTTTTTACTAATAACAACTATACTTGTCACTTTTTTACACTTTGGTGTAGCTTTTTATATTTGTGACTTTTTTAATATTAGCAAATCTTATACCAAATTAATTTATATTATTTCTTTACTGTTGCCAATTTTATACTTAGCCTCAAATATTTTAATTAATTTTTATCAGAATAGATTCCTAGATATTTTTTATAAATATATTTCTATCTGGATGGTGATATTTTTGTATATTCTTTTTGCTACACTGCTCGTAATAGGTTATAAATTTATAGAGGGACAAATTGCAAATATATTTGATTTGCATGTAACGAGAGAGTCAGGCAAGATGGTGGCTATGCTTTTATATCTTATCGCTATTCTTTTAAATATTTATGGTGTTTATAATTCTACGACTACTAAAATAGTAAACAGAGATGTGTATATAAAAAACTTACCAGAAGTGTGGATAGATAAGACTGCTGTTCTAGTGGCCGATACACATTATGGTAGAGTCTTTAATTACGAACATGCGAGTAAGACTGTAGCTATTATTAATTCTCTTGATTCTGATTATTTGTTTTTTGTCGGAGACTTTTATGATGGTCCTCGTATGGATTATGCAAGTGTAGCTAACCCTTATAAAGATATCAAAGCCCGTAAATTTTTTGTGAGTGGCAATCACGAGTATTATGCTGAGTCAAGTAATAGTGATGAGGATATACTCGGACATATAAGCAAAGCAGGATTCCAGATTATTAACTCTACCTCAACGGTTCTTGGTGGAGTTAGGATTATAGGAGTTGATTATGATAGAGATAAAAATAGTAGTAAAGACATGATTGATATAGCATATGAAAGTTTTGAACGTGATAATATGCCGAGCATAGTCCTTAAGCATGTGCCACTTAATATCGATAAGTTAGAAAAGGAAGGAGCTAGTCTCGTCTTGTCAGGCCATACTCACAATGGACAGATTTTACCTTTTAATATTTTGACCAAGCTTATACATAAAGGTTATAATTACGGCCTAAAGAATAGTGGGGACACACAAGTATTGGTCACTAGTGGGGTTGGTACCTGGGGGCCTGTGCAGAGGATTGGTACAAACTCAGAAATTGTCCACATAACCTTTAAAAAAGCAGAGTAGAATATGTTATAATCATATTATGAAAAAGAATGTCTTAGTCACGGGGTGTAGTGGATATGTAGGAGCGATGATTGTAGATCAGCTGCTTCGAGATGAGAATGTGGCGATGATAGTTGGTATCGATAAGGAAGCACTTGACGATCTGCTCACAAGAGACGAGAACAAAGATCTAATGCAAGATAAATTTATTTTTATCAAAAAGAATCTTTCGGATAAGTCATGGATGGGAGAGGCTAAGAAATTTAATTTTGATATAGTCGTACACACCGCGTGGCAGATAAGGACTCTGTATGGTAAAAAGAATTTACAATGGGAGTGGAATGTCGGCGGCTCACAAAATGTTTTTGATTTCGTTTTTGATAAAAGTAATAATATTAAAAAGCTAGTGCACTACTCGACTGTGGCTAGTTATGGGGCATATCCGTCTAATACTGTGGAGCATATATTTAAGGAGGGTGAAGATTTTCGCCCGAGTGATTATCTCTATGCCGAGGAGAAGAGGGTGGTCGAGAATAATTTAAAAGAAAAATATCAAGCAGCAGTCAAGCACGGATATAATGGACAAGTGGTGATAATTAGGCCAGCATCTATCACGGGCCCAAGAGGTAGGCTCGGTAAGATCAGATTCGGCTTGCAGTCAGCACTCTCAGGCACATACAAGGGTACGACAAGTTTTATCTACAGCTTTCTCTCTTATCTGACATCATTTACCCCAGTCACAGCTAAGTGGCTGAGACAATTCGTACATGAGGATGATATAGTCGACCTCACAGTCAAATCAGCTTTTTATAAATTCTCCAATAATTACAATGTATTTAATGTTTGCCCACCAGGCTCGGTGATGCTTGGAGCTGATATGGCGGAGGCAGTAGGTAAGCGAGCCGTTAAGATACATCCGCAGATAATTAGATTTGTATTTTTTGTCGCTTGGCATATGACAAGAGGTAAGGTCCCGACAAGTCGAAGTGTCTGGAAGGGTTACTCATACCCGATCGCTGTTGATGGCTCTCTCATCTCTAAAACTTTAGATTATAATTATAAATATAACTCTAAAGAAGCCTTCACATTAAGCGAGGGTAGATATTATGATATGTATGCTAAGAAATTAAGTACAAGCGAATAGCAAAATATTTGATTTGTGTAAATATTATTATAGTGTATAATTAAGTTATGCAAGAAGTAATGGAGCAAATACAAAAGCTAAGCTTAGATGAGCAGGCAATAATAGCGCTTAATATACAGAGATCATTTGAGGACGACGATGAAGATTTTACTGATGAAGAAAAGAGAGAGCTGGATATCAGATATTTAGAACATTTAAATGGCACAGATGGAGCAGCCATTTTTGAAGATGTCCGTTATGCTTCTTTTTATTTTTGTGGAAGTGGAAAATTTGGTTAAGGTAGTAGCGTGTAAACATACAAAATCTAACCCCAAGAAATTTTATAAGTAATTATGATTTATAATTAATGCCCACGTGTTTGTGTTGGTTTTTCTACCACCCACAAATCAATATTATTATATAAGCTTATCTTGCTTGTAAATCACCATTTTTTGTGTTAGGATTATTTTGAAAAGTAGCGAGGCTATTGTGCTTAGCGCTTTATTAGGAGATTGAGCGATGAATACTCAGACAATTCGTGGTGAAGTTCCCCGTGACGTAAAGATCTTGACTCTTCAAGAACTTCTTTATATCAATCTTGATGGTTGGCAGCTTGTTCGTATGTTTGAAGTATCGGAAGTCAACGATGATGGACGATATGTCAGGTCAGAAGGTTTTTTTGGTGAGCGGATGTATGAAGACCTTTACATGAAAGACAGAAGTCATCTCCAGCTTAAGGAAGTGGTCATGTTGACAGACTGGACAAACGGGATAGTGCTCAAAGAAAGTTTTCCGGTTTATATTGACTCAGCGGCAGAGGAAAGATTCCGCCATGAAGCATATCGTTCTATTGAACCTGCAATCGCAAGCATACTTCGAATAACAACGACTGGAAAAGGTGTTGAAGCATTTACGAAAGGAATGTTGTAATCGCAAATGTGTTGACTCCTAAGGCTGCTCGCTTGCGAGTGGCCATTTAATTTGCATAAATATTTACAAAACACGATTTGCAAAAAGGGGGAAAATATAGTATTATATAAGGATTCTGTAAAAGAATTAAAAATTATTTATGCCAACAGTTAATCAATTAATAAAAAAGCCTAGAAATAAAGTAGCTAGGAAGTCTCGCTCTATCACGCTCGCTAAGGGCTGGAATAGCGTACTAAATAGACCTAACTATTATAACGCGCCATTTAAACGCGGAGTATGTACAAAGGTAACTACTACTACGCCTAAGAAGCCTAACTCTGCTCTGCGTAAAATAGCTCGTGTCCGCCTCACCAATGGTCAGGAAGTTACAGCATATATACCAGGAGAGAAGCACAAGTTACAAGAGCACTCGGTAGTTATGATAAGAGGAGGACGTGTAAAGGATCTCTCTGGTGTGCGTTATCATATAGTGCGAGGTAGATTTGACGCGACAGGAGTAGATGCTCGTCGCCAAGCTAGATCGCTCTATGGTGCTAAGAAGCCAAAAGCAGGTGCTGCGGCTCCAAAGAAGAAGTAATTCTTCACAATTATAAAAACAGTAAATAATAAAAGTATCTAATATTATTAATATAATATTAATATAGAGAAAAGATTATAAATTCCAAATTAAAATCATGAGACGACCAGTAAAAAATAGAAATATAGTTAACCCAGACATCAATCACAATAGAGATGATGTGGAGAAATTTATCAATTATGTAATGTGGAGTGGTAAAAAGAATGTAGCACGTGAGATAGTGTATACTTCTTTTGAATACATTAAGGAGAAAGTAAAGAGAGAAGGTCTCGAGATCTTTGACGAGGCGCTTAAGAACACTATGCCGCTTATCGAAGTAAGATCAAGAAGAATCGGAGGTGCTAACTATCAAGTGCCGCGCGAAGTAAGGCAAGCTAGACAAAAGCAGCTTGCTTTTAGATGGATAATCTCAGCCGCTAGAGGCAAGAAGGGTGAGGCTATGCATAAGAAGCTAGGAGATGAGCTAATCTTAGCTAGTAAAGGCGAGGGTAATGCAGTCAAGAAAAGAGATGATACGCACAGAATGGCAGAAGCTAACAAAGCCTTTGCTCACTTTGCTTGGTAATAATATCAAAACCAAACGATAACTAAATAACGCTTAAAATTAAGCGTTATTTATTTTTATATTTAAAATAAAAACAAGTAGCTTACACAAGTAAGTTAGTTATAAGTGGATAAGATTATCAAATTATGAGCTTATGGTGTTATAATCATAATAATAAAATTAATTAAAATGCAGGCACAGCTCAATAAATTTAAAATCCAAGAGCGTATTGGATTAGCAACCATAATAGTACTGACACTTATAGTAGTAATGTTATCGGTATCGTCAAAAGTTTTAATATCGAATCAAGATAAGTTATTGTCAAAATTAGATTTAGAAAGTAATTTGGATACTGATGTGATGATAAATGGTAAAGTGGCTGCTTCTAGCTTTACTGTGTCGCAGCTTGCTACCAATACAGCGGTCTTACTTGGTAAATACGATCCATTACCAATGGAGGGATGTATCTCGCCTTCAAGTTACATTGTCGACTACAGTGGTTATGTTTATGACAAAAATAATCATCAAATGTTAATGTTTGGTGGGGGTCATGCGACGGTACCTCGAGATGATGTCGACGTACTTAATTTAAACACTTTTGAATGGCAGAGCGCGTACCCACCAACCCCAGTATCGCTACAAACATCAGCAAATTTTAACACAACTACTGGGGGATGGATTAACAGGAATGTCCCACTCACAAGGCATACTTATGATATGCTCACTTTTGCACCTAATGTAGGCGAGCTAATATCTCTAGCTCCAGTAAGTACTCAGCCTAAATGTATAGAGCTTTTCCCGTGGGAAAATTACCCAGGTAAGATATGGCATTATAATCCAGTTTCAAAAATATGGAGAAGCACTGTATCACCACCTGTGGGAGCCGGTGTAGCGCCTGCTTCAGAATATGATCCTATTTCTGGTAAAATAATAATTTTAAGTACTTATGGCATGTGGAGCTATGATCCAGTTGCACAGGTAACTAAAAAAGAAATGAATTTTGTTAATGGTGAACTTTCATATGCTATGACTTTGGTGTATTCTGCTATAAATGATAAATTCTACTACATGTTAAATGATGGTAATGTTTTTGAGCTTACCTTAAACAGGTCTAATTTAGCTAATTCTACTTTGGTTAAACTTCAAGGCATAACAGGTAATGGCCCCACCGGCGTAATATCCTCCTCAGCTAATAACTATTCAGATGATGGTGAGACAGGATTTGCTTATGATGTCGATAATAAAGTCATTGGCGGCGGTCTACGTGAAGGAGCTTTTTATATTTTTGATCCATCTTCTAAAACTTGGGAGACAAGAACTCTGCTGTCCAGTCCTATAAATACCAGAATAGGAAGTATGGTAGCTATGCACACTATTGATTACGATCAAATCAATAAAATGTTTATATTTATTTCAAAGTATTCTAATACCACTACGGGAGTGGCTGATATGTCCTCTTGGGCTTACAGATACACAAAGTCATCAGCCCAAAGTTCATCCACATCTACACCTGGAATTAATCAAGACATAATCCCACCAAGCGTGCCAGGGAATTTAAATATAACCAATCTCAGCTCAAACAGCATGAATGTGAATTGGCTAGCGTCTACTGATAATGTAGGAGTTACTGGCTACAGGACTTATCTCAATAATGCTATATATTCGACAACGACACAAAATAGCGTCTCACTTTCCGGACTTAATGCTAGTACTTTATACACTTTTAGCTTGGAAGCATTTGATGTGGCAAACAATAAGTCGGGTCAGGCTAGTGTATCTACTAGCACCAAGACTTTATCTGGGGTCCCACAGGCAAGTGGCTGCTCACTTAACGGCAATTCATTGTTGTCGATTATATTCAATGAGCCAGTTCTTGGAGCCAAGCCGGCTCTCGGGTTTAGTTTTAACGATAGTATATTCGGGTCTTGCATAAAAAGAGTTACTGATGCGATAGCGAGAGCAGCCGATGCAGCCGTGCATGTCTATTCTCAGAATCAAGCTTGGAACTCAGACGGTACGCTTTTCCTTTTAAATAATAACGAAATAATAGACTCTAACACTTATGCCCTAGCCCACCTTATAAATTTTAAATGGCCAGCACAAGGATATGGGCCGAGATGGTCGCCAATAGATCCCAACACTTTATATTATTTTGATGCTTTAGTCTCATCTGGATATCAGGATGGAGATGGGATAAATTGCCCCAACGCTTATAGGCTTATTAAATATAAACTAACAAGAAACAATAATGTAATAAATGGCGCGAGAGAATTAGTGCAATGCTTTAGTGAATATAAAGAAATTAATCATAAAGCTAGCTTTCAAGAACTTTCAGATGACGGTAAATATTTAGCGGTTGTCGGTGTCTTAACCAATGGTAGTCAGGAAGTATTTAGTTACGATGTTATAAGTAAGCAGAAGGGTACAGTGCTTAATATTCCAAGTCCTAATACGAATATTGATTGGGTTTCTGTTTCACCATCTGGTAAGTACGTGCTAGTACAATTTGTGACTAATGGCTATGCGAGATATCAGGGCATGGAATCATATGATAGAGTGTCTGGGCAATATTTAGGTAAAGTAACCTTAACAACAGGCCACGGAGATTTAACTTTAGGGCTTGATGGTAAAGATTATTTCGTGGGAGCAAATGCAGCCAATACACAGTTCTTAGCCGATAAGTCTTATATTATTAAAGCAAAAATACCAGTAGGAGTAATATATAATAACAACGGTACTGTAGACGTGACAAATACCATTAACTCTGGGGCTACTGTCGCATTACTTGACATCGCTTGGGGTAATGGATCTCACACATCGTGCCGTAATATTAAAGATCTTGGTTATTGTATTGTAAGCACTGACGGCTTAAGATCAAAGCTTGACACAAGACTCAAGTATCAATCAGAGATAATAAAATTGTATTTAGATAGCAACATGTCAATACCAAAATTCGAAAGACTGGCGCAGGATAGGACGTCCCAGTATTATGTTGAGAATGCTCCATACGCCACTTGCCCGATGTCATCCTACTGGGCAGCACCACATGCTAGTGTTAACAGTTCTGGAAATAAAATAATTTTTCGTAGCACTTGGGGCGATAATTGTAAGTCAGAAAATTATGTCTTAGAATGGTCGAGCTCTAATTATGCTCAAACATCACCACCGATTACTCCACCAGTGATACTTGAGCCCACACTTAACTTTGTCACATCATCTTCGACCGTACTAGAGAGTACATCTATCACTCTCACTTGGTCTTCCGCTAATGCTAACTCATGTACAGCGAGTGGAGCTTGGTCAGGATCTAAATCTATTAGTGGTACTCAGACTTTTACCCCAACTACCACTTCCTCATACATACTT
>JANNCJ010000023.1:0-2771 GCA_031386485.1 bacterium | reverse complement strand
CTTTAGCTGCATATAAAAATTTAGCGTCCCTTTTATTTACTTCCGCCTCCTCAGCAGTCTCGCTCGCATGGAATGTCATTGGTATGACGCGACCTGTGATAAGATTGCGTAGCTTGACAGCATTCTGAGGCTTTCTTTTTTGAGTACGAGCGACATGAGACTCGAGCACTTCATATGGCTCATCATCGTGTATGATTAATTTTCTAATTTTGATTTCTGAATAGTCTAATATTGCCATATGATTTAATTGGTTCAACCCCTTCCGTCCTTTGGACACCTTCCCTAAGGGAAGGACTTGATCCGAGATTTGTAAGCATTATAACATTTAATAATAAACTCTTGAAGTTGCTTTTTATTTTATTTTGTGGTATTGTGAAATTACCCAAATACACAGGAGCTAAACATGAGCGTAAAATCGGTATCTGTCTTATTCCGCTGTCCCAGCGACACAAGCATCCAAGCCACCTGGGCATGGTTTCGACATTTATGTTTTCGTCAAGCCTGAAGATTCAAGACAGGGTAGATTATTGCGTGATTGGAGTGTGGACGTTTTGGAAAGACTCTCCGTTCTATTTAAAGTAGATGATCCAACAATACTTGGTTTGATCGGTAACACTATCGAGACACAAGAAGGATTAGCGGTACGTAAATACCCAACTGAAGATATTGCAAGGACAGTTTGTCAAGATGCAATAATAAATTCCAAGAACAAATTTTATCCTGGCATCACTTTTTTTGTTGGCTTTGTGGATAAAATAAATCCCACACTTCAAATCATCACAGAAATGTGATACAATGTATATCTTCGATTAACATTTTGAGGAAGAAAATGAGCATAGCTCAGAATGCACAAGGTCTTGGGGTAGCGCAAGTCAATTGGCCGCAGGTGCAACAAGCATCAATCCCTGCAGTGCCTGCGCTTGATGGTGTCTGGGTCATCCAGGCTAGACGCATGAACCCAATTTTAAATGCCAAGCTCATTCTGAGCGATGCTTTGATGACGGAGCTATGGAGATGTCTTAATCAAATTCCTGATATTTCTTTTTTGAGTATTGCACTTGGGAAGCTCAATCAAGATCAGACAGATGTGGTAGAGATAAAAATTGGTTCCGATAAGACTGCGCTCGAGATTCAATGCGCAGCCGCAAACGCATGGAGCATACACGAAAGTCCGGCGTTCTTCTTTCAGGTTGTGTCTGGCACAACTTAAAGTTCTCACTGATCATTTGCATTCGTTTGCCTTAGGGCGACAAAGGAGCCTTGCGGAGCAAGGCTTTTCTTTATGGTTCTTGTTTTCGTTTTTAATACAGGCCTCACCCCTAGCCCCTCTCCCAAGGAGAGGGGGATGAAGCCATGAATTCTATTTCCTTCTCCTTGGGAGAAGGACTAAGGATGAGGCCAATTACTCCTCACTCGGCTCCTCATTCTCCTCTGGATCGGTCTTGGTCATCTCTATACTTTCACCTCTATCGAATGCCTCTCTTATCTTCGCTTCTATTTCATTTGCTACTTCTTTATTTTCTCGCAGATATGTACGAGAGGCATCATAGCCACGCCCCAATTTTACTTCACCATAAGAGTAGCTTGAGCCTGACTTACTAATTAATTTAAATTTCTCACCGAGTGCTAGGAGCTCACCCTCTTTACTTATTCCTTCATTATAAATAATATCAAACTCTGTAGTCTTAAATGGAGCTGCGACTTTGTTCTTAACTATTTTGACTTTAGTGCGAGCACCGACCACATCATCTCCTTTCTTAATCTGCGCTATCTTCCTGATGTCAATACGCACAGACGAGTAGAACTTGAGAGCCTTACCTCCTGGAGTAGTCTCAGGATTACCAAACATCACTCCGATCTGCATTCTGATTTGATTTATAAAAACTATTACAGTTTTAGATTTGTGAGCTATGGCTGTGAGCTTGCGTAGTGCCTGACTCATTAGTCTCGCTTGCTTACCTACGTGATGAGCGCCCATGTCGCCCTCTATCTCATCCTTAGGAGTTAGTGCTGCGACTGAGTCTATAATTAGCACATCTACTTTACCACTTCTTACTATACTCTCAGCGATCTCGAGAGCTTGTTCACCATTATCTGGCTGTGATATTAAGAGCTCATTAATATTAACTCCGAGCTTCCTCGCATACTCAGGATCCATAGCATGCTCAGCGTCGATAAAGGCGCATAAGCCGCCCAGCTTCTGAGCCTCAGCGATAACATGTAGAGTGAGAGTAGTCTTACCTGATGACTCAGGACCAAATATCTCGACTATACGTCCGCGAGGAAGTCCTCCTACGCCGAGCGCATGGTCTATACCCATTGACCCAGTCGGCACCACTTCGACATTAACTCTAGGAGTATCTCCGAGCTTCATGATAGCGCCCTCGCCAAATTTATTCTGAATTTCCTTTAATAATTGATCTGAGCCTTTTAGAGTATCTTGTGACCTCTCCTCTTTAACTTGTGGTTTTTTTGCTTTGACTACTTTTTTGGTTAATGCCATATATTAGTTATTAATTTTAAATCTTTTATAGTTAAACGTGTACTGCGTAGCTTTATGCGTAGTGGTATTATAGCACAAAGAATTTCACTTTAAATCTTTACTTGTGTCATATATGTGTTATGCCACTAATTTATATTTAATTTAATTTCTTTACTCTTACCCCATTTGTCCGTGGCTTTGATAATAACCACTGTGTAGAGATCATGCTTAATTATGTATTCGGAGAATTCACCATCCTCATTCATATCTACGAGCTTGTCAAAGATAT
>JANNCJ010000099.1:0-2560 GCA_031386485.1 bacterium | reverse complement strand
CACTCCCCTTTTTTTGCCAAGGTCGTATATACTTCTGATCGTGAGATCAAGAATGTATACATATCCAAATATGAATTCATTGGTAGCGACATCTCCTCTTGGACCACACCAATAGCTGAGCTCCGCTTCGAATCGCTCGGTGATAATATTATCAGCCTCCCAGGTAATATCGCTAAGAATATTAATCTAAATCAAAAAGATAATTATGTTATTAATGATGACAAGATAATATATTATTCGCAAGAGACTCCTGATGCCGGAGTCGAGATTATCTATGAAGACTTCTTATCTAATATCAAATCAGAATACGGTCTATCTGAGATTATTTCCAAAATTGAAAAGGAGCAGTACAAGATAATACAAAGCAAATATAATATCCCCCTCATAGTGAGCGGCCCCGCAGGATCAGGTAAGACTACCATCTGTCTGCACCGTATCTCATATCTACTCCAGACCCCTGAGACTGCAGATAAGTATGCTGGCGAGAATATGCTGATGTTAGTGCAGGACAAGTCGACCAAAGAATACTTCTCTTCTATATTGCCTAAGCTTGGTATCGCTAATATGTATGTCTACACATATTTCGAATGGGCCTGTACTGTGCT
Source organism: bacterium (assembly GCA_031386485.1). Lineage (GTDB taxonomy): Bacteria > Patescibacteriota > Minisyncoccia > Phycocordibacterales > UBA5272 > JAUPVO01. Next base: position 1,955 of record JANNCJ010000099.1, on the reverse strand, counting down.
TGAGATTAATGATGACGAGAGGAATATTAATGAGGTTAATCTCTATAATATTGATGAGAAATATCTCACACTACTTAAAGCTAAGATAAATATAATAAGTAAGAATAAAGTGAAGCAAAAGAAATTCGGCACTGATGCGCTACTTGAGCTCGATAAATTGTATAAGAAGTATCTAAGTGATGACGATTACACTCTCTACTCAAATTATAAAAATAATAATTCATATGACTATCTCGATCTGACTATAGTACTCATAATGGCTACAGGAGAAGATGGTCTCTGCCGCGAGGACGAAGTGTATAGATCGCTTGGCGAAGGCAAATACAAATTAGAGAAGAAGAGGCGCAAGATAAGCTATGGACTCGTAATGGTGGATGAATTCCAGAACTATTCAGATGACCAGCTAAATATAATTAAGAAAGTAATTAACCCGAAGACTAACTCAATAGTCTACATCGGGGACATGAATCAGAAGAGCATGCTGCGCCCAAGCTCTACCCTCCATCCAAATAACTATGACGAGTGTCATAGAGTTACACTCGACAAAGTCTATAGAAACACTAAGAATATCTTAGAATATATTAAGAGCTTAGGTTATGACATAGTAGTGCCTGACAAAGCGCGAGACGGGCGTGATGTAGAGTCGTATGTTGCTAGTAACATAAGTGATCTTACGAATATAATTAGTAAAGTTTTAAAAGATAAAAATGAAACTGAAATAATCGGTATACTTTTTGACAATGATGAGCTGCTCGATAATTATAAAGTGAGTGCAAAACATGATGAGAACATAAGACTCATGACCAAGATAGAGTCGCAAGGTACAGAATTCAATACTGTCATAAGCATAGACTCTGACAACTTAGACACACTTCACGCTTCTAATTACTCAGAAGAATTCATAAATCTAAAACGTCTCACCAAGCGCAACGCCGACTATATCGGCTACACCAGAGCGGTGGAGAGATTGGTGGTGGTAGAAATTATGTTAAATTAATAAAGAACGTTAGAATATTTATTTATAGTAGAAGTCTAAATCTAGCAATTTATGCAGTGTCCCGCGTAACGAAGTGTAGTGGGGTTCGTTTATATTTATAAGTCATAAACATCGTGGCTACCAAAATTATGTAAATAGATAGTATTCGCATCCAAATAGGTAAATACTATTCTGTTTTTATAGTCAACACTAAAACTGTAACGGCCCTTTAACTTGCCATTTAGTTTGTGGACTTTTAGTTTGTGGTGATTTTCTTCATTTTTTAAAAGATCGACCCTTTCTATTATTTCTTCTTTTAGATTCGGCTTTAGTTTCTTGGCAGTTTTAAGGAATTTAGGAGAAAAGGCTATCTCATATACTTTCATATATTATTTTAAAAGGTCTCTAAGATCACCTCTTATAATCTGACCTTCAGCTAGCTCATTTTCGGATTTAAGAACTTCACTAATATAGAAGTCCTCTTGCATTTTTGATATAGCACGTCTAATATAGCCTGCCTTAGTCTCACTATTACCAATTTTGATTTGATAGTTTATAAACTCTTCCATTTCGCCATTAATAGGCACTGATATTGTAGTCATGTTATTATTATAATTAAATATTTTTATATAGTACTATTGTATCATATGCACAAGAATAAAACAATTGATTTGGGCTCGTTTTAAATGGTAATTCTCCTAGCCTTATTCTATGAGGCTTGCAATAATTCATCTTTACATTACCCTCTTCTACTAATTCTCTTTTTAAGGTCTCCTCATAATTCTCACTCAAACTATGCTCGACCGAGCCACCAATTAAGCCCCAAGTATTCTTCTTACCATTTTTAACTATTAAGACTTTATCATCTATATAACAGACAGCATAACACTGTGTGACTTTCTCATAAGGCAAGACATCAAAATTATCTGTCTCATAATATGTAAATACATATGTCTCACCGCTAACTCCTAAATAAGTT
>JANNCJ010000098.1:0-3775 GCA_031386485.1 bacterium | reverse complement strand
AAAGGATGCATACTCATGATTAAAGTATAAAGCATTTGAGGGGGTTTATGAAGATAACACAAAAAGTCTTATTAAATAAGACTTTTTGTGAACCTGTTTGGTTTGGCTTAAAATTAACGCTTTGACCAAGTTGGAGCTTTACGGGCTTTCTTAAGTCCTGGCTTCTTCCTCTCTTTGGCTCTCGGATCACGCTTTAGGAATCCAATTTTCTTAAGAGCAGATCTTAGCTCTATATCCTTCTTAACTATCGCTCTTGCTAAGCCGTGTCTGACAGCCTCAGCTTGCGAATGTATGCCACCACCATTAACGTGTACTGTGATCGAATACGTACCAGTTACTCCTGATTTTGGTAACGCTTCACTTACTATTAACTGCATCTCACGAGTTGGAAAATACTCATTATGTGGCTTATCATTAATTAAAATTTGAGACTTTGAAGACTCTACCATCCTTACTCGTGCGACCGAAGTCTTCCTTCTTCCTAATCCTTCTATGTAAATTTCTTTAGACATGTATGTTATTCTGTTATTGTTAAATTCTTAAGCCTGATATCTTGTAGCTTATTCTTAGGAAGCATACCTCTCACTGCGTGACGGATTAACTCTCCGTAGCCATGCTTAACTACTACTGCCTTAAGCGGGGTCTCACGAAGTCCTCCTGGATAACCAGAAAAGTTTTTGTGCACACTGTCACTCATTTTGCTACCAGTCACTTTAACACCTGAAGCGTTAATAATCTCAACTTTATTATTAACTACAATATTCTTAACAAAGTTAACGCTAAGCTTATTGTTAAGTATAATCGCAACCTCGCTCGCAAGTCTACCGAGAGATTTGCCTTTGGCATCTATCTTGTATGTTTTGTCTGTCATATATTTATATAAATTCTATTACGGCCATTTCTGAGGCATCACTCAGTCTTTGTCCTTTCTTAATAATACGTGTATAGCCACCACTTACATCTTTATACTTAGGTGCGTACTCATTATGCAGCTTATCATTCTCAATCTTGTGATTATATAACTTAGCTAATACTAATCTCTTAGAAGCTAATGTGCCCGCCTTAGCGTGAGTAACTAATCTCTCAATAAATGGTCTAAGCTCCTTAGCTCTCGCTACAGTAGTCTCAATCTTGCCATTAATTATAAGTGCGCTCGCGAGACCTTTAATAAAAGCATTCCTTTGATTGCTTTCTCTACCGAATTTCCTTGTGTTATTGTGATGCTTCATTTTTGTCTGTATATTATAGCATAATTTGAATTCGTTTTCAAGTTATGTGTGAATCCGTCTATCTTATTTTAATTTTAAAGATATATTTCCTAATGACTCTACTATCTCAGTTACTCCTTTTGCGCCCATACCTTCTACTTGTTTGATTTCGTCCTCAGTCTTTGCGATTAATTCTGCTATGGTATTGATACCACTCGCTACTAATGTATTAAGAGTACGTGTAGATATTCCTAGCATATCAAGCTTACTATTCATATGATTATCGATAAGTTCTTTATCATTAGGGTTGATGTCGGTCTCGTCCTCTTGCAGAGAAAACTCTCTAAAACCAATAATAGACTGTAGCTGATTAATCATAGTCTTGATAGAAGATTCTAATGTATCCTTAGGGCTTATAGTGCCGTCAGTCTCAATACTAAGCTTTAATCTGTTATAATCTGTCCTATCACCTACACGCATATTCTCAACCTCATAACTAACTCTTCTGATTGGAGTATATGCAGCATCAAGATAAATTGTCCCAACTTCAGCCTTATTCTTAGCTGCAAGCTCTCGCGGAACATAGCCGAGACCCTTCTCTATTGTAAACTCAATATTGACTTCTTTATTCTCAGAAATCTCAAATAAGTATTGATCCTTCTCAACAACCTCTACCTGAGAGCCACCAGTAATATAACTAGAGTCAATTACTTTAGGTCCTTTGGCTTTGATACTTAGTGTACAAGGATTATCATCGTTAAGTACAAAATTAACTTTTTTTAAATTTAGAATAATAGATATTACGTCTTCGCGTACACCATCAATAGTCGAGAACTCATGCTTAACTCCATCAATGCTAATTGATGTAATTGCGACGCCAGGAATTGATGACAAAATAACTCTACGCAAGGAATTACCAAGTGTATGACCATATCCAGGATAAAGTCCATCTATCTCATAGACACCATGATTAGCTTCTTCTTTTATAATTTTTGGTTTGGAAGGTAGAACAATATTGAAAGACATATGCTTGATTATTTATAACTACATTATTATACCACAAAAGTATAAATATGCAATCTTATTTGTTAATAACTACTTAGAGTAATACTCTAGTACTTTGTTGAGGTCAAAATTAAAATCTGACGGTAGTGGTACTGATGACACTTTAGCTTCTAGCTTTGCAAAGTCAACAGTAAGCCATGATGGATAATTAGCATCCTTTATATTCTCTGTTAGGACTGTAAATACTCTCTTGCCTTTACTATTTTCTTTGACTTGTACTATATCGCCCAGACTCACTTGTGCCGAAGGAATATTGTTAATCTTACCATTGAGTAATATATGAGCGTGATTAACTATTTGCCTTGCTCCTGCTCTAGATGAGCTTAGTCCCATTCTAAAAATCACATTATCAAGTCTTGATTCTAATAAATGCTTAAGTGCATCCTGAGAATTAAGCTTAGTCTTAGCTGCAACTTGTGGTAAGATCTTTACATAGTTATGGAATTGCTTCTCGCCTATACCATAAGTAAATCTTACTTTTTGTTTCTCCTTAAGCTGCACTCCATACTCAGAGTAATTAGTACGATGCTTGCGCTGTGAATCTAGTATTCCAGGCGCATAAGGACGCTTAACATAACCGTCCTTGGCTCTCCCTGATAAATTCATTCCGAGTCTACGACTCATTTTGCTTGTTATTCTTGGCATATATTTATTAGATTAGACATGTCTTGGCTTTTTAGGTTTTGGACCATTATGTGGCATAGGTGTCCTATCCTCGATAGAAGTGACATCTATATTAAATGAAGAGAAGCTTCTTATAGCTGACTCTCTTCCTGAGCCTACACCCTTTACTATAACTTTAACTTCTTTGATGCCTGCTTGAGAGGCTTTCTCTCCAATTAGCTCACCAATTTTACCAGCTGCAAAGGGGGTACCTTTCTTAGCTCCTTTAAAGCCAAGTGCTCCAGCGGTAGACCATGTAAGCACATTACCAAGCATATCAGTTAGAGTTAGTCTCGAATTATTATAAGTAGATTCTACATATAATATTCCTTCTGCAACTTTCTTTCTGAGGCCCTTAGATAGAGACCTAGCTTTAAGCGAAGAATCAACTCCTGAAGTATTTCGTTTTTGTATCTTTCTTTTTCCCATATTGTTATTTTTGTTATATCCTTAGCTTAATTTTAGGTCTTCTCTGATTTTCTTCTACCGCTACCCATAGTCTTTCTTACATTGCCTCTTACTGTTCTCGAATTAGTCTTGGTCCTCTGACCTCTTACTGGTAAATGTCTCTGATGTCTTACTCCTCTATAACATTTGATATCTTTGAGTCTCTTGATCTCTTGATCTATCTCGCGGCTAAGGTCACCTTCTATTTTAATTTGTTCAATCTCTTTTCTTATCAAGCTCTCGTCATTCTCTGTTAAATCTTTAGATTTTGTACCATGATCGATTTTGCACTTAGTCAAAATCCTCTTTGCCGTCTGTCTACCTATACCGTAGACATCTGTTAGGGCAATTTCCATTCTTTTATCTTCTCTTAGAGTTATACCTGCTATACG
>JANNCJ010000093.1:0-14455 GCA_031386485.1 bacterium | reverse complement strand
CCCTAGGACTTCATACTATTATGCCGGCAAGACAAGTAAGGAGAAACTCTGGTATTATAACGGTACAGTTATAGCTAGCTATCCAGATGAGGTGCTAGAAATAATGAAGAGAATAGACAAGATGGATACTAATAATTATGTAGAGCTTGCTCTTAGATAATATTACATCAGACGGTAAAGAATAAAAAATAAAATCCTTTGGAGAAATCTGAGGGATTTTATTTTATATCTAGTATGCTATAATAAAAAAATGGATTGGATAACCTACTCTTTTGCTTCAATATTGCTACTAGGCATCTCTATGTCGCTTTATAAGATGCCGACATTTAATGGCTACAGCTCGCTACATTCTACATTCTGGTCAAATACATTCTCACTGTTAATAGTTTCAATCTGTTTTTTTGTTTTTGCTCAGGATACTTCTATATCTGAGGTGTCATGGTATGGACTAGCTTGGGGTGTAGCTTTTGCACTTACCATGGCACAACAGAAATTGTTGTTGAAGAGAATGGAGACTAACACTTTGCTTCCAGTAACATCTTCAGCCGGTAATACATTCGCCGTTCTTATGGGCATAGTTCTGTTCCATGATAAGATAACAGTAATTCAAACTATTGGAATTTTCATAATTATACTATCAATATTTTTATACAGTAGAAAAAATGGAGGTCTAATACTAGATGCTAACTCGATATCGCTTGGGCTTGGTATTATTTTATCAGGAACAGTGGCAAAATTAATTCAGAAACTTGGGGCACTTGATAATATATTTCATTTTGCTGTCTATCAATTCCTTGGGGCAGCATTATCTTCATTTGCTCTTATTTATATTTTTGAGAAAAGTAGCATCAAAGATATTTTTAAAATAAGTAAAATTTGGAAGGTATCACTAATAATTGCACTAAGTGGAAGCGTCGCTGGTTATGCCTTACTTAAGGCTTTGTCTCTCGCACCATTTGCACTTGTAATTGGTATTAGTCCACTGTATGTTGTAGTTACTTCGATACTCGGAGTCTATTTATATAAAGAAAAAATGACAAGTTATAAAATAATTTTGATGTCACTTGCAATACTTGGAGTGATACTTGTAAAAATTGGATAATCACATATTAATTTTATCTCCTTCTTTTTTATTTTTAGAGCATTCATGATATAATAGTTAGTATAAAATAAAACTACCATGTTAGATATCAAATTCATCAGAGAGAATAGATTATTAGTGAAGGATGGTGCTATTAAGAAGCATATAGACTTTGACGTAGAGGCTCTCATTAAGCTAGACTCGGATCGTGTAGAGCTCATGCAGACTGTGGAGGAGCTCAAGAGTAAACAAAACAAAGCGAATGAAGAGATAGCCAAAGCCAGCCCAGAGATAAGAGAATTCATAATTCGTGGCATGAGTGAAGTTAAGGAGACATTAAAAAAAGACGAAGACAAATTAGATAAGCTAATGAAAAAGTGGCGAGGTCTCATGCTCTCAGTACCTAATATACCAGACATGAGTGTGCCGGACGGAGAGAGTGATGCGGATAATCAAGAGGTTAAGAGATGGGGAGAGCTGACTACTTTTGATTTTGATCCGAAAGATCACGTCGAGATTATGACTAAACTTAAGATGGTTGACTTTGAGAGGGGGGTTAAGGTGCATGGATTTAGAGGATATTTTCTCACTGGTGACGGAGTGAGGCTCTCACTCGCTATCTGGCAATACGCTATGGACTTTTGGAGTGCCAAGGGCTTTACTCCCGTAATACCACCTATCATAGCGCGTAAAAATATATTCATGGGTACAGGGTACTTGCCTCAAGGTGAGGATGATCTATATAAGACTCAAGATGAGGACTACTTAGCTGGTACGGCTGAGGTACCGCTAATGGGTATGCATAGCGATGAGACACTTCAAAATTTGGAAAATAACCCAATTAAATATCTCGGCTTCTCACCATGCTATAGACGCGAAGCTGGTAGTCATAGCAAAGATGTGAAAGGTCTTATCAGAGTACAAGAATTTTATAAATGGGAACAAGTAATAATATGTGAAGCCTCACATGCAAAGTCAGTCGAGCTACATGAGGAGATTAATCGCAATACTGAGGAATTCATCGAGTCTCTCGGTATACCATATCACACTGTGGTTAACTGTGGTGGTGATCTCGGTCTTGGTCAAGTTAAGAAGTATGATATAGAGCTATGGGTGCCTAAGGAGGGTAAGTATAGAGAGATATCCTCGGCTTCATATTTCCACGACTTCCAGACGAGAAGATCAAATATTAAATATAAAGATAGTGAGGGGAGACTTAAATTCGCCCATTCGCTTAACTGTACTGCGATACCTACGCCTCGCATACTCGTATCTCTCGTCGAGAATTATCAGAATGCTGACGGCTCTGTGCGTATACCAGATGTGTTACAGAAGTATATGGTGAAGAGTGAGATAAGGTAAAAGCAAACCCCTTCCGTCGCTCCGCGCCACCTTCCCAAAGGGAAGGACCAGATCCGGCGCCAAGTCCTTCCCTTTGGGAAGGTGCCTGAAAGGAGGAAGGGGCTGTATTTAAAACTTAAAATAATGTTATAATATAAAAATATGTACACAGCAAAAGATTTTACACATTTACTAGGACTTAAGGGATTCTCAGATACTATGCTTGCTAATCATTTCACTCTTTATGAGGGGTATGTTAATAATGTAAATGCAATGCTAACTAAGATGAATGAGATAAGAGTTGAGAGATTGGGTGGAGTCGAAACTAGAAAAATAGAAACTCAAGAGATGCATAGGAGGTATGGATGGGAATATAATGGAATGAAACTTCATGAATTATATTTTGGTGCTATGACTAAGGAGAGTGCAGAGCTTAATATAAAAAGCCTTCTTTATAAAAAATTAGTAGAGAGATATGGAAGTTATGAGAATTTTATTACACACTTCAAAACAGGAGCTGGTATGTTTCGAGGTATTGGGTGGGCGGCATTAATTAAAAGAGAAGACACTCTTGGTGTCATTTGGATTGGCGAGCATGACCAAGGCTTGCTGGCTAACAGTAACATATTACTTATAATGGACTGCTGGGAGCATGCGTACATGACTGACTATGGTATCAAGAGAGCTGACTATATCGAAGCGTTTATGAATGCTATTGATTGGAAGGTGGTGGAGAGTAGACTTTTAGCATAATATATTGTATACTGATTTTGACCATCAACAAAGGAGAGAATTTTGAAACAACAATATCCAAATTTTGTTTTAGCGCTCGAGAATCTTCAGCGCGCTAAGCCTACAGAGAGTGATGGAAATGACATCAAAGTTATAGTTTGGCGCATGTCTATTAACACGATGCTCGGCCACTACCTCAGGTCTGAATTCGATTCGTTTTATGAGGCTGTCGATCAAGACAAAACTTACGACCCCAAACCTGAAGTAATGGAAAAACTGGTAGAGATGGGTATCGTTGCTATTCCACTACCACCATGGGTGCGCGTTGTCCTTGAAACCCCTTTTGGTAATGAGGCTGACAGTACTGAAGCATTCAAGTCATTTGTTGCCGAGTATTTCAGTAGCAAGAACTCTAAGTCTTGACCCACCTGGTCGCTGCGGCGACCAGGTGTTTTTTAATTTTTATTTTAAACTTTGATTTATTTCTAAACTATTGTATAATACTAACATGAATCCGCTGGACTTGTCCTTCCCTTGGGGAAGGTGGCAAAGCCGGAAGGGGTTAAAAATAAATCTTATGAATCCACAATTTAACAATTTTACATCTAAGTCTAAGGAGGCGATCAGGAGAGCACATGAGATAGCTATTGAGAGAGGGCAGAATAATGTGAGCCCAATGTATATGCTCGCAGCTCTGCTGGCTAATGAGGACAGTATCGTATACTCTATTTTAGAAAAGTTAGAAGTAGATACTATATTATATTATGACACTATCTTAGACGCTATCGATGTGAGCGGTGGTAGCAACACTATGGCTCCGTCATATCAGATGTTCCTCACAGCTGAGCTCGCTCACGCTCTCGAGCGTGCGACGCAGGTAGCCCAGATGACTCATGACGAATTCGTGGCACCTGAGCATATCTATATAGCCCTTCTCGATACTACAGGTCAGATTGCCGAGATCAATAAGAGATTTAGAATAGACCGCGATAGCGTGATGAGTGTGCTTAGTAATGCTCGTAGTCATAATATCTCAGAGAATGGTAAGGATAAGAAAAATAAAGTCATCACTAAGTATACGAGGAACTTTACCAAGCTTGCGCGTGAGGATAAGCTCGACCCTGTGATAGGTAGGGAGAGTGAGATCATGAGACTAATGCAAATATTAGCGAGACGTACTAAGAATAATCCTATTCTCATTGGTGAGGCAGGCGTAGGAAAGACAGCAGTGGTCGAAGGTCTTGCAATTAGAATAGCTCGTGGTGATGTACCTGAGAGTCTTAAAGATAAAGAGTTAGTCGGTCTTGATCTCGGTATGCTTATAGCTGGGACTAAGTATAGAGGAGAATTCGAAGATAGGCTCAAAGGCATAATGAAAGAAATACATCAAAGCGCAGGTAAGATTATACTTTTTATCGACGAGCTACATACTATAGTTGGTGCCGGTGCAGCAGAAGGTGCGGCAGACGCAGCTAATCTTCTTAAGCCTGCACTCTCGAGGGGCGAGATGAGAGTGATAGGTGCGACTACGCTCAAAGAGTATCAGAAATATATTGAGAAGGACCCAGCGCTTGCTCGCAGATTCCAGCCGGTCATGGTGGAGGAACCGAGCATTAGTGATGCGGTAGCTATACTAAGAGGACTTAAAGAGAAGTACGAAGTCTATCATGGAGTTAGGATAACAGATGAGGCTATAGTCGCGAGTGTCAATCTCTCAAGCAGATATATTACTAATAGACAGCTCCCAGACAAAGCAGTAGATCTTATCGACGAGTCAGCCAGTAGCCTGCGCATCTCTCTTGAGAATAAGCCAGTAGAGCTCGATGAGGCCCATCGTAAAATACAGCGCGCTGAGATAGAAAAGGAAGCGCTACAAAAAGAATTAATAGCCCATAGTGGCAGAGATGCTAGAATAGAGAGAAGGCTAGATGAGCTTGATGTTGAGATTAATGATATTAAGGATAAGGTGCGCGATCTCGAAGTAAGATATAATACCGAGAAGACATTAGTCGAGCAGATGAGGTCATTTAAAAAGAGTATAGAAGAGCTCCGAGTAGAAGCTGACAACTTACAACTTCGTGGTGAGCTAGCTAAAGTAGCCGAGATTAGATATGTCAAAATCCCAAAGCTCGAGCTTGAGCTTAATGAGGTCAATACTAAGCTAAGTAAATTGCAAAAAAGTAGAAGAGTACTCAAAGAAGAAATCACGAGCGAAGATATCGCGCTTGTCGTATCACGCTGGACTGGTATACCGGTGAGCCGCATGCTGGATGAGGAGCAGAATAAATTAAAAATAATGGAGCAAAGCTTAAGAGAGAAGGTGATAGGCCAAGAAGAAGCCATTAAGAAAGTCTCAGACGCAGTGAGGAGATCACGCACCGGAGTCTCAGATCCTAAGAGGCCTATCGGGTCATTCCTATTTCTTGGTCCAACTGGAGTGGGTAAGACTGAGCTCACCAAGGCATTAGCTGAGCTTATATTCGACGATGAGAAAGCTCTAATTAAGATTGATATGAGTGAGTATATGGAGAAGCATAGTATCTCCAAGCTTATCGGTAGCCCAGCTGGGTACGTGGGTTATGATGAGTCAGGATTCCTGACTGAGGCTGTGAGGCATAGACCATACAGCGTTATACTTTTTGATGAAGTAGAAAAAGCTCATCCTGAAGTCTTTAATCTCCTGCTCCAAGTACTCGACGAGGGTAAGCTAACTGATAATAAAGGGAGAGTGGCTAATTTTAAAAACGCTATCATCATCATGACTAGTAATATCGGAAGTCAATACATACAAAAGATGCAAGGCTTTGGATTTGCTAATAGCATTGAGGGTGTGAGTGAGTACAGCAGTGTCAAGGAGAAAGTGAGCGACTCGCTTAAAGATTACTTTAAGCCAGAATTCTTAAATAGATTAGACGATATTATAATCTTTGACGTGCTTACTAGGGAGAATATCGAGAAGATAGTGAGATTACAACTAGATGAGGTGAACAAGCGACTAAGTGATAAAGATATTATCTTACAAGTGAGCGATGAGGCGGTCAAATTTATAGGTGAGAAGTCTTTTGATCCTCTCTATGGCGCGAGACCAATACGCAGATATGTACAGACTCATATACTCAATAAGATAGCAAGCATGCTACTCGACGGCTTACACAAAAAGGGCGGCGTGGTCGAAGTGAGGGTAATGGATGATGAGCTTGAAGTCACAACCAAGAAAAAAGTCAGAAGTGAGATAGTTATCAAAGAGAGAGTAATCTAAAATTATATCTTAATGTTAAGTACTAATATAGAAAGCAGAATCATTTATAAAAACATAAATGACAATATCAAAACCGGGAATGTCTTGTACAAAGTCTCGAGAGAATTTAGGACGCAAGATAATTATGCACTTTACTTTGCCTATAAATTAGCATTAGAAAATAAATCAAAACTATATGTCATCTATACTCATGAAAATAAAGAATGGGACATGGTATCTCGGACTAGAGATTTTATGTTGGATGGCTTAGAAGAGCTATCGCATAATCTACACGCTTTAAATATTCCCTTCGAGTATTTAGAAACTAACAAGACTTCGCATGCATTAGAGAAGTATATCAAAGATAAAAATATAAATACTATAGTTACTGGTTACACTCCAATGAGGGAGAATTTTACTTGGATCAAAAATTTACTTAAAATTATAGAAGTTAATATATATGTATTAGACGCTCACAATATTATACCTGTGAGTATGCTAAGCGATAAAGAAGAATTCGCAGCGAGTACTATACGTAAAAAAATTTATAATAAAATATCTTTTTATCATAAAGAATATGTAGAACAAAATTTAGAAATTACAAAATATAAGTACAATGATTTAGAAGAAGTAAAAGAAATATATAATAAAAATAATTGGGAAAAGATAAGAAAGAATTTTAAAGTAAGCGCTGAGTCTAAGCCGTATAAGCATAAGGGTGGCGAGAAAGAAGCTAAGAAAATATTTGTAGATTTTGTACATAATAAATTATCTAATTATGATGAGGATAGGAATAATGCTAATATGGACGGCCAGAGCAATCTATCTCCATTTATTAATTTTGGTATGATAAGCAAAGCGTATATGCTTAATTATATTTTAGACTATTATAAGCTTGAGCTTGGAGACGTCTTTGATGAGAATAAGAATGGGTCGGGAAATAAAGTATTTGATAACAAGAATGTGAGAGCATTCTTAGAAGAGCTCATAGTGCGCGGTGAATTATCAGAAAATTATTGTTATTATAATATAAACTTTAATAACTTTGATGGATTAAGGGAATGGGCTAAGGCATCACTAACGAAAGCGAGCACAGATAAGAGAGAGTATATTTATAATCTTAAAGAATTTGAAAGTGGCGAGACTCACGATGAGCTCTGGAATTCTAGTATGAATGAGCTGAGGGGTGTTGGTAAAATGCATGGTTATATGCGCATGTATTGGGCTAAGAAAATATTAGAGTGGACAGGGTCGCCAGAAGAAGCAATCAAGATTGCTATATATCTAAATGATAAGTACAGCATTGACGGATATGCAGCTAATGGCTATGCTGGTATAATGTGGAGTATAGGGGGGCTACATGACAGGCCGTGGTTTGGCCGGCCAATATTTGGGCTAATTAGATATATGGCGAGAAGTGGCTGTGAGAAAAGGTTTGATGTAGAAGATTATATAAGTAAGCATAAAATTTAGAATTTTAAAAATATTATGTTATCATATATAGTATATGAAAAATTTATTTAACTTTAAAAATACGATAATTTTATTAATTGCATTATTAGTTGTTTTCTTCGCGTGGTCAAATATTTCTAAAATGATGAAAGCTAATGACCCTGTTGATGTTGCTGTTACTAATTATGATCATGTCATAGGTAAGGCTGATGCTAAGGTCACTGTGATAGAGTTTGCAGACTTCCAATGTCCAGTATGTGCTGCATTTGAAGAAGTAATTAACCCTATTATGACTGAGTATGCAGATAGAGTTAGATTCGTCTTTAAGCATTTCCCTCTTACCCAGATACATAAGAACGCCATGAATGCAGCGATAGTGGCTGAGGCTGCCGGAGTACAAGGCAAATTCTGGGAAGCAAAAAAGTTAATATATGAGAAGCAAACAGAATGGAGCGCAGCCCTCGACGCTAAGGAGAAGCTGGTAACATATATGGCAACTCTTGGTCTTGATATAGCTAAGCTTAACCAAGATATGGCGAGCGAAGATGTTAAAAGTAGAGTTATGAATAATCTAAAAGAAGCCACCTCACTACAATTACCAGGTACGCCATCCATAATTATAGATGGTATCAAAGTAAATACTGGAAGTATTAGCACAGTAGAATCATTTAGAAAGTTCTTAGATAATAAATTAGCAACTAGCACAACTAGCACAACTAGCACAACAACACAATAATAAATATATGAGTATAATCAAAGACTTCTTTTTAAAGAATGCGGCTAAGTTTGGCACTAGGAATCTACCCAAAGATCAACAAGAGATGATAATGAAGATAGTCGAGAAGAATCCATCATTATTCGAGAAGATTGCCAAGGAGACCAAAGAGCTTATGGATAATGGTAAGCCAGAGATGTATGCGACATTTGAAGTTATGAATAAGTATAAGAGCGAGCTACAAGATATAATGCAAGGCGAGGATCAAAACAAACTCAAAAAAGTCGCCGAGACATTTATGGCAGATGAGGATAAGAAAGCAGAATAAACCCTACTACGTACAAACTACGCAGGGCGCAACGAAAACAACTCCATCACAAAATACTCTTATATATAAGATTATTTTGTATATAAAATTAAAACCAGACCTACGCATAAAGCTTCGGCTTGGCACAGCGAAAACAAATTAGCTTTTTCTGTTACGCTTTAAATGCTGTCAAAAATAAAGATTTTGTGGTATTATAGCAGGATGACAAATAACTATGCGTTCGTAGATGGTCAAAATTTGCATTTAGGGACCATGGAAGATGATTGGAAAGTTGATCTTGTTAGATTCAGGATATATTTGAAAGATAAATACAAAGTAAGTAATGCTTATTATTTTTTAGGTTACTTAAACGAAGATCAGAATGAGCTCTATATAAGCTTACAAAAAGCTGGTTTTATAGTTGTTTTTAAAGAACACAACAGTAATCAGCTCGGAAAGAAAAAGGGGAATGTGGATACTGATATAGTATTTGAGATCTTGAAGAATGTTATTGAAAAGGAAGAATTTGGTAAAGTTGTATTGGTTTCAGGTGATGGAGATTATAAAAAACTTGTAGATTATCTTATAAAGAAAAATAGATTTGAAAAAATATTATTTCCAAATATGAAGTTCGCTTCTTCTTTGTACAAAGTATTAACAGTAAAATATTACGATGTTTTGAATACAATGGATGTTAAAAAGAAAATTGGGTATAAATTTAACAAATGAAAAAGCGAACTTAGGCACTAACGCCGTTCGCTTGCTTTTTCGTATTAATTTAAATCAATTATACAAAATATTAAAAATAAAGTCAATATCAAAAATATGAAATTAAGTATCGGTATAGTGGGGCTACCAAATGTGGGGAAGAGTACGCTATTTAATGCGCTGACAAAAAATAGTGTGCCAGCAGAGAATTACCCATTTTGTACTATTGATCCGAGTGTGGGCATAGTAGAGGTACAAGATGAGAGGCTTTATAAGCTTGGTGAATTATCTAAAAGCAAAAAGATTATTCCTGCTGTGGTGGAGTTCGTAGACATTGCGGGCCTCGTTAAGGGTGCGAGCAGTGGAGAGGGGCTGGGTAACAAATTCTTATCTCACATACGTGAGACTGATGCTATAGCTGAGGTAGTGAGAATATTTGAAGATGAGAAGGTGATGCATGTTAATGATAAAGTGGATCCACTTTTTGATATAGAAGTCATTAATTTTGAGCTTATCCAAGCTGACCTCGAAACTTGTAAAAATAGGATAAATAGCATACAAAAAGAAATCAAGAAAGGCGATAAGAAATTCATAGCTCTCGAAGATTTGCTTAAAAGATTATTACAGAATCTAGAAGATAATAAGTTAGTATCACAGATGTATCATGATGCTAATTTTAGTGAAGAAGAAATGAAAGAGATAAGAATGCTTAACTTGATCACGGCAAAAAAGTTCTTGTATATTCTTAATAAAAAGTCTGGCGGTAAAAATTTGGACGAGCTAAATGATTCGAGATATTTAAATCTAATAGAATATTTAAAAGAGAATAATTTTAATTATGTTAAAGTAGACGCTAAGATCGAGGATGAGCTTAAAGATTTTGAAGGAGAAGAGAAAGATAGTATGCGTGATGCACTCGGAGGCCACGAGGATGGCATCAAGGATCTAATAAGAGGAGGATATAAGATGCTCGACCTCGAGACTTACTTTACCACAGGTGAAGATGAGACAAGAGGCTGGACTATTAAGAAGGGGAGTACAGCACCGGTAGCTGGTCAAGCCATACACACAGATTTTAAAGACAAATTCATCCGAGCTGAAGTCATTTCATATGAAGACTTGATGAGAGCTGGAAGCCTGAGCGAAGCAAGAAAATTAGGCACTCTCCGCACAGAAGGCAAAGAGTATATTGTGAAGGATGGTGACGTGATAGAGTTTAAGATCTAAATAAATATAAATAGCAAAGCATAAACCGCACTGTGAAGTGCGGTTTATTATGTCTGAGATATTATATCACTATAATTTTCGCTCGATTTTACGAAAAATTATATCTATCTAAAATATTATTATTTTAGAAAGTCGCCAGAGGGTGACCTTATCAACATAACCCATATACTGATTATATCAATTTGCAATAAAAATTAAAAGCTAATTATATACAAATATACACAACTTTAGATTAAGTATTATTATTTTACATAAATATAAGTTATAATATGAATAACTAAATATATGAATTACATAGACTTATTTGAAATATTAACAAGGGTATCTCTCGCACTCGCATGCGGCGCACTTATTGGCATTGAGCGATTAATTTCGCATAAGACAGCGGGGATGAGGACTTACGCTATTGCTTCTGGTGGCTCGGCATTATACATAGTACTTTCTCAGCTTTACTCAGTCAGTAATAATAATCACCCACAATTTGTACTCGGTCAGATCATAGTTGGTATAGGCTTCTTAGCAGCTGGCTCCATTATTATGAGCCGTGACAAGCTAGTAGGTCTCACCACTGCATCTGGTATCTGGTTCATGGCAGCTATTGGCTGCACCTTTGGTTATGGTTATTATCTATTAGGATTTGGTATGACTTTTATATTACTTTTTACATTATCTGTTTTACTTAAAGTCGAGCATTATTTTATGAATAACCTTGTCGATAGAGGAGACGGTGAGTATGTAAAAAAAAGTGAGATTAATAATAATAGTAAAGAGAATTTGGATTGGTAATTAAGACTTGACTGATTAATTTCATTTTTTACAAGATAACTATAATATGTTATAATAATTTTATGAACAAAGATTATTATAAATCACTAGGTATAGACAAGAAAGCAAGTAAAGATGACATTAAAAAAGCTTTTTACAAATTAGCTAGCAAACATCATCCAGATAAAGGTGGTGATGAGTCCAAATTTAAAGAGGTTAACGAAGCTTATCAAATATTATCTGACGAAAAGAAGCGTAAAGAGTACGACATGTATGGTCAGACATTTAATGGTGGAGGCAGCTCACAGAGCGGATATAGTAATACTTATGGAGGCTTTAATCCGCAGGACTTCCAGGGTATGCAATTTGATATGGATGATCTCGGTGATATATTTGGAGACATGTTTGGAGGATTCGGATTTGG
This sequence comes from bacterium, assembly GCA_031386485.1. GTDB lineage: Bacteria > Patescibacteriota > Minisyncoccia > Phycocordibacterales > UBA5272 > JAUPVO01. Next base: position 2,465 of record JANNCJ010000093.1, on the reverse strand, counting down.
TGGATTTGGTGACAGACAGAGAAGGGGGAGAGACATCTCCATGGAGATAGAGGTCTCATTTAAGGAGGCAGTATTTGGTACTGAGCGTAATGTGGTGATCAATCGCACCTCTAAGTGTGCTACATGTAAGGGTGCTGGAGGTGACGTGAGCGGAGGCAAAGTCACTTGTACTAAATGTAACGGTAAGGGTAGACTCTATGAAGAGAAGAGAACAATACTTGGGAACATTCAAACCAACAGAGAGTGTGCTGCCTGTAATGCGACAGGCGAAGTCTATAAGTCTAACTGTAAAGATTGTAAAGGTATGGGTATCAAGGACGCTAGAGTCGAAGTCAATATACAAGTGCCAGCCGGTATCTCGAGTGGCGAAATGGTTAAAATGGGTGAGATGGGTGAGGCAGTTAAGGGAGGCATCTCAGGAGATATGTATATCAAAGTAAGAGTCAGAGAAGATAAGGTATGGCAAAGGATGGGCACAGATCTCGTTATGAATCACTCTATTAAGCTAAGTGATGCTATGCTCGGATTCTCCCATACTATTGACGGTCTCGACGGACCTATTGAGATAAAAGTAGAAGCCGGTACTCAGATCGGAGAGAAGATAAGAGTGAGCGGCCGTGGTATACCGATAACAAATAAGAGAAGGGGGGATGCGATAATTAATTTACAAATTGAGCTTCCTAAGAGACTGTCAAAGAAAGTAAAAGAATTGTTTGAGAGTCTTAAAGAAGAAGGTATTTAATTTTGCACTTAACTGTGGACAAACACCGCTACGATAACTTGATATGATGTATAATATATCTTATGGATAGTGTAACCAGTAACCAGTCTAATAATAATTTCGAAGCAGGTAGGTCATCACCTAGTCTCAAGTTCCCGCTTCTGATGTTATTTTGTTTGGCTGTGATTATTTTTGTACTTATTCTGGTCAATGGCGTATCTGTATATAATAAGGATATGTTCATTGGCTTAATAAGCAACACTACTACATTTTTAATTTAAAATATATGCACTTTATAAACATAAATAATTTACTCAAAAGATTAATTAAGGCATTTAAGATTCTACTTCTAAGTATTAGCTTAACTATGATAGCCTTTGCTCAGACTGATAATAATTATGTTGCTTTTGGTAAAGTGTATAATCAGAATCTAAACTTTTTAGACAAATTATCTTTTAAGACATATTGTGCTCTCACCAAGCTACCATTTGTTTGGCTTGAGAGCTCTAAGTGCTATACCATCACTGACTCCAAAGGTGATCTGTATATACCAGCTGCTAATAACAAAGTTGTCGAGAATCTTAAAGTCGAAGTAAATGACCTTAATACCAAATACGAAAAGATTGCTCAGAAAATAATTTATGAAACAAAAATAGCCACAGTCACCCAGACTATACTTCAGCCTCAATACATAACTAGATATGTAAATACTAATGTAGCAGGGTTGATACCAGGTAACAGCCTAACCCAGACACAGAGCACAGGCCTCACTTCATCACAGGGTACAGGCCTCACCCCGACCCTCTCCCAACCCTACGCACAAGGCTTCGGAGTTGCACAGCAAAGAGAGGGAGCTAATACAGGGGTTGCTTCTAACAACACTACTGGATCTGGTATAGTAAATGGTGTTAACTATCAATACGTCCCAGTTAGTGGCGGTAGCGGAGCTACTGGTGCTACAGGTGCTGCCGGAGTGGGTATAGCTAGCATCTCTACGACCTCTACCTCTACTATCTTTACTCTCACCAATGGCTCTACGACCGTATTAGAAAATATTGCAGCTACTAATACTTACGCTTTAGCTGGTAACTTTAATAATTTAAATTCTTCGACTACTAACGCTTCTACTAGTAACACCACTAACTCTAATGTAGCTAACTTGCTCACGGCTAATAATATCACTGCGACTGGTACTTCTAATCTCACCACCATCACTTCTAGTGGCACTTCTACTTTTGCTACTACTACATCAGCATCTGGCACTATCACTAATCTAAACACTTCTAATCTTTTTGCTAGTTTATTAAATGCTGTCAGCGCATATATTTCTACACTCTTTGGCTCTACTTCTAACTTCATCACGAGTAATGCGAGCACCTCTAACGCTACCACCACTAACGCCATCACGGGTAACATCACCACTCTTAATACTACCGGAGGTAATATCAATACTCTCCGTACTATTACAGGTAACATCACTAATCTTTCCGCTCGTAATATTACTTCCACTGGCACAGCTGACTTTACTCTTATCAATGCCTCTACCACTAACGCCTCGACCTCTAATGCTGATACAGCTAATCTCATTACTATTAATTCATCAGGCACTTCTACTTTTGCTACTTCTACTACAGCGTCTGGGACTATCACTAATCTTAATTCTAATAATCTATACACTAATATACTAAGAACTCTAAGCGCATATATCACCACCCTCTTTGGCTCTACTTCTAACTTTATCACT
>JANNCJ010000080.1:0-14891 GCA_031386485.1 bacterium | reverse complement strand
CTATAATTTTCATAAATACCATCTAGTTTTCCATTTTTAAAGTTACATCTAGTAAATAGGATACCATTATCATACCAATCTTCGTATATTCCATCTAATCTACCAATATTATAAAAATAATAACTTCTAATATAATTATTTTATATTTAGGAAATTTATTAGAAAAGAATGACTTAGATAATTTAGATTTTCATTTGGCAAATGGTAATGCTTATATATCACCAATATCAATAGCAGAAGCTCTTGCATACTCAGGATATACTGAAGATCAAGCAAAAGAATTAGAAGAATTCTTATATAATAATTTCAAAATCTTAAATATTGATAAAGAAATAATATCCAAAGCTTCTCAGATATCTAGATATAAAAAGCTTACTTATGGGAAAAAACTTAAAATGACTGACGCGATAATTGCCGCAACAAGTATATGTAAAGAGTTTAAATTAGTAACAAAAGATAAAGAAGATTTTAAAAATATACCACAAATAAAAATATATGACTAATAAAAAAAATAACAACACGGACATAGATATAGACGAGCCCTCTTACGCTGAAGCTTCAGAGGACACAGATGTAATTAGTGAGGGTTCAGAGGACATGGAATTCGTAGAGCTTAACGAGGACGGTGAGGAGCTGAGTGGCAAGGATCAGGTCAAAAAGTTAAGGGAGAAAATTAAGAAATTAGAAAATGAAAAGCAAGAGTATCTTAATTCTTGGCAGCGCGCACTTGCTGATTACAAAAATAGAGAAAAGGAGATAAGTGAAGAGAAGAAAGAGTGGGGTGCATACGCAGTCAAGAGATTTACAGAGGAGCTATTAGTTGTGATGGATACTTATGATTCTGCCAGATCTAATAGAGCAGCCTGGGAGAGCGTAGATGCTAATTGGCGTGCTGGCATAGAGTATATATTTAGCACATTTGAGAATAAATTAAAAGATCAAGGCTTTGATAAATTTGGATCTGAGGGTGAAGCCTTTAACCCAGAGCTTCATGAGGGTCTTGGAACTGTAGAGACTGGTATTAGTGAAAATGAAAATAAAATATCTCAAGTCATCATGAGCGGCTACAACTATAAAGGTAAGCTATTCAGAGCAGCAAAGGTGAAGGTGTGGAGTAGGTGATAATTTTATGTTATAATCAGATTATGAATTCAGTTGGATCCAATATTAATTATTACAAAATCGCTACGGTAATCCTATCCATATTAGTTATTTGTCTAGGTTATTTATACCACAAGACGGATAGTCACCTCATGGATATGAAGTGGAGATATGAGAAGGTGGTACCAAAAGAAGGTAGTGAGTTCCCAGGCATGCCATCTAGTAAAGAAGACTTATCTCCTTTTATGCTTATTAAAGTTATAGACAAATATGGTAATGAAGTTGATAAAGATTACAAAGGAGAAGGTGTATTTAGCTATAAGGGGATTAACTCATTGGACTTTAGTTATAATAGTAACGGTAGTTTAGTTGAGGGAGATATTTGTTTTGAAGCGTTAAATATCGATGAGATCTCACCTACAGAAAAGCCTTACGGCAAGCAGATTAGGAATTACTTCTGTACAGCTATGACTAGGAAATTGCTTACTGATATGGGTAAGGATTGGGCGATAACAAAAGATTTAGGAAACGATAAAGTCTTAGCAAAAGATTTCGAAGGAGGTGCAAATTTTGAAGTTTCTGGCTATGATATTGTGAATCTAGGCACGTCAGCTACAGATTGGATAAATATCTCTAAAGTGAATGAAGTCTACAGATAGTTTTTAAATTCGGCACCTCTTGATTTTTATTTTTGCTTGTGGTATATATAATATATGAATGAGGATACTTTTTTAAAAAATAAATACTTTTTCTACCCTCTGGTGATTTTATTTATTTCTTCTATTGTCGGCACGATGTATGCAGTTGTAAGCAGGATCTTTTATAATTTAGAAGCATTTGAAAGCGTAGCAATTTCTGTCGCTTTAACTTTTATATTTTTTTGGATTATTAATATTTTTAAAAAGAAGTAATATGCAAATCACAATACAAAAATAATTTTAGTATGAAAAAAATAAAATCACTTGGATTAGAAATTAATTTGTATACAATAAATGAAAGTGATTTTATTTCGCTTACTGATATTGCTAAATTTAAAGACAAAGAAAGGACTGACTATGTTATCCAAAACTGGATGAGAAATAGAAGCACTATTGAATTCATCGGGCTCTGGGAAAGAATTAATAACCCAAACTTCAAACCCATCGATTTCGAAGGGTTTAAGAATGAAGCAGGGTCGAATGGGTTCTCATTAACACCAAAAAGGTGGATAGTGTCAGTAGCAGCTATCGGTATTTTTTCAAAATCTGGAAATGGTGGAGGAACTTTTGCACATAAAGATATAGCTTTTGAATTCGCTTCTTGGATTAGTTCCGAGTTTAAGCTTTATCTTATAAAAGAATTCCAAAGACTTAAAGTGGAAGAAAATGAGAGATTGTCGCTTGGCTGGGACGCTAAGAGAATGCTGACAAAGATAAACTATAAGATACACACTGATTCAATAAAAGAAAATATTATTTTACCAAATAAACTAACAACAAAAGAATCAACACTTGTTTACGCTTCTGAAGCTGACATACTTAATATTTCTTTGTTTAATATGACAGCTAAAGATTGGAAAATTTTAAACAAAAATAAAGTTGGTAACATAAGAGATTACGCTGATGTGACACAACTTCTGATCTTGGCTAATTTAGAGAGCCTAAACTCAGAATACATAAAGCGCGAGCTGTCTCAAGCAGAAAGAATTGTTATGCTTAATGAGAATGCGATATCACAAATGAGGTCACTGCTCGGCAATTCTAGTATTAAGAAGCTAGAAAATAAAAATTAGCAATATGCAAATCACAGTACAGAAGACATTCCTTATAATTGTAGAAGTTACGCACGATGTGTATAAGCTTTTTGTGGTGATTGTGAATTTTGTATTTAATTTTGTAGAAAAGCAAATAAATAATTTTGTAGAAAAGACTTTTAATTATTTAAAAGCGCTATTTGGTTATAATATTTACAAATTAGAATTAGTAGAGATAAAAACGAAAACAAGCGAGTCTAAAAATAGCTTTAAAAATGAAGATTTTTTGATCTATTCTAACCTACTTGCTCCGCCACATAAGTAGACACAACCCCTTCCGCCTTACAGGCACCTTCCCCATAGGAAGGATAGGGATGCACAATTATAAAGTGTAATAATTTATAAAATTTAATTAATCTAACTAAATCCTCTTTTATAAGTCCTTCCCTTGGGGAAGGTGGCTCGTAGCGATAGCGAAGATGCCGGAAGGGGTAAATACAAAACATATGGCGAAAATAATAGGAATAGACTTGGGTACTACTAACTCGGCGGTAGCGATAATGGAGGGAGGAGTGCCTAAAATTATAGAAAATGTAGAGGGTAACAGGACGACACCATCGGTAGTGAGCGTGTCCAAAAATGGTGAGAGGACAGTCGGTGCAGTAGCTAAGAGGCAAGCTGTGATGAATCCCAAAGATACTATATATGGAGTTAAGAGATATATGGGTCACGAATTTACAGACAAAGAAGTAAGCGATGATGTCGGTAGCGTGACTTATACTGTTAAGAAAGGAGACAATAACGGAGTCTTAGTCTCTCTTGGCGGCAAGGATATGCGCCCAGAAGAAATATCCGCGATGATATTACAAAAAATCAAAGCAGATGTAGAAGCCAAAACTGGCGAGAAGGTGACTGAGGCCGTGATAACCGTCCCTGCATACTTTAACGATGCACAGAGACAAGCGACCAAGGATGCAGGCGCGATAGCAGGACTCGATGTGAAGAGAATTATTAATGAGCCGACAGCGGCCGCTCTCGCTTATGGACTCGACAAGAAGGTCAATGAGAAGCTCGCAGTATATGACTTTGGTGGAGGTACATTTGATATCTCTATACTAGAGGTCGTTAACCTAGGTGAGGATGGTAATGTAATAGAAGTCAAATCGACTGGAGGAGATTCTCATCTTGGTGGTCGCGATATTGATCAAGAGATTGTATCTTACATCAAGAACGAATTCAAAAAGGAGTCTGGTATTGATCTTGGTGGTGACACTCTCGCAATGCAGCGTATAGATGAGGCAGCAGAGAAGGCTAAGCATGAGCTCTCGACTCAAGTAGAGAGTAAAATATTCCTCCCATACATATCTGTAGGATCAGACGGTCCTAAGAATCTTGATATCACTCTCACAAGAGCTAAGCTCGAGGAGATAGCGAGACCATTCATAGAGAGGTCTATCAAGATTACAGAAAGTACGCTTAAGGATTCTGGATTCTCTAAAGAAGAAATTAACGAGATTATTATGGTTGGTGGTCAGACTAGAATGCCAATGATTATAGAAGCTGTGAAGAAGCTTTTTGGCAAAGAGCCAAACAGATCTGTTAATCCTGACGAAGTGGTGGCGCTCGGTGCAGCAGTACAGGGCGGAGTACTACAAGGTGACGTGAAGGGCATACAGTTACTCGACGTGATACCACTCTCACTTGGTATCGAGACTATGGGCGGTGTCGCGACTAAGCTGGTCGAGAAGAATACTACTATACCGACACAGAGGTCTCAAGTCTTCTCAACTGCAGCTGATAGTCAGACTAGCGTAGAGATACATATAGTCCAAGGTGAAAGACCGATGGCTAGTGACAACAAGTCGCTCGGTAGATTTATCCTAGATGGTATACCACCAGCACCAAGGGGTATGCCTCAGGTAGAGGTGAGTTTTGACGTCGATGCTAATGGTATACTTAATGTAAAGGCTAAAGATAAGACTAGTGGCAAAGAGCAGACTATTAGGATAGAGGCGTCGAGCGGTCTTACCAAAGAGGATATAGCTAAGATGCAGCAAGATGCTGAAGCTAACGCTGAGGCAGACGCTAAGAAAAAGGAATTCGCAGAGGCTAAGAATCATGCTGACCAGACTGTACATACAGCTGATAAAGCTCTACTTGATGCCGGAGATAAAGTCGATGCTAATCTTAAAAAAGAAATAATGGATAAAATAAGTGAAGTAAAGCAAGCAAGTAGCGGTGATGACAAAGAGAAGCTTACAAAGCTTACAAGTGAGCTTAATACTCTCATGATGAAGATTGGCGAAGCTATGAAGCAGGCGAATGATGAAACCAAAACAAATGAAGGAGAGAATACGACAGAAAACCCTGACGAGACAAAGACAAATTAAAAGTCATATAAGAACGAGAACAAAACACAAACAAAGCGGCGCCTCCGGCGCCGCTTTGTTCTAATCTTTGTGCATATCGAGAAATTATTTTCAAATATAAATGCTAAAATATAAGTATGAATACGCTCAGAATAGAAGTGCATAATGATAAGACTAATATCTTGTATATAAGTGAGGGTACTAAGATTTTTAGTTATACTTCACCTATTGGTGAGTCACATATAGTAGAGAATAATTTTAGCGAAAAGATAGCTAAGGATTGGATGAGTTATATAGTCTGGTGTTTACACACCATATCATATGTAGACAGGATACCGTCAGAGTTCTTGGTGAGCGTGTTTGATAACTCCTTATGGTATTCTAATATATTAAATAGGCATAGTTATGCACAGTTTTATATAAAGATGAGTAAGCCTTATGTTATAATTGAGAATAATATCACTAGCTATGAACGACGTAAAAAGGCATTCCCGCAATTTAAGATCTGAGAACAATCGAGCATTTAACTTGAGCTCGCTCGAGGACAGAGAGCCTGCTCATGAGATAAGAGTCAAAAGAGAGTTTGAAAGAAGAATGGAGAGTTTTGAAAGTAAAGAAGATGACTTAGCAGATGAAGAAAAAATGGATAAGATAGAATCATTTGTAAGAGATGATTATTTTAAAGAAAATAGACAAAAAGAAAAATCAAAAGTTACAAGTACTTTTAGATATAAGAGTGTCTTTATCGGCTTATTGCTCTCGCTTGCAACATTATACTTAGTTTTTACATATATATTAAACAGTGCCCTAGTCGAGGTCGAGCCTAAGAATTTCGAGTCAGCCATAAAAGATGAAATTGTGATAAGTAATATCACTTCCCCAAACTCGTATGAATTTGTAGAGATTAACAAAGAGGTACTTAATAAGCTAGGTCAGCTAGAAGAAAAAAAAGTAAGCATCAAAGCTACGGGCACTATTACTATATATAATAATTATAGTAATGAGAGTCAGAAGCTAGTCAAAAATACAAGATTCGAGTCACCGTCAGGAAGAGTATTTCGTATTACAGAGTCAGTAACTGTACCAGGTATGCAAGGTCAAAGTAGCGGAAGCGTTAAGGCTGACGTGATTGCAGATTTTGTAGGTGATGAATATAATATAGCATCAAGTAAATTCACTATACCAGGATTTAAAGGGTCTGCAAGATATGATGCATTTTATGCCGAGTCTGCAGATAAAATGTTAGGAGGCAGTAACTCACTTAAAAAGATTATTGATGCACAAAAAATGAACGAAATAAGATTGAAGGCTGAAACAGAAATAGCCAAGTTAGTTAATCAAGATATACCAAAAATTAGTAAATCCGGATACGTAGTAGCAGATAAAGTTATAACTATCGACTATCAAGATAATATTGACGATATTGTGAATGGTAAAGACGATACTTACAAAGTTACAGGCCGAGCTAAAGTTATGATAATAAATGAAAAGTCCCTTGCTTCAGCGATAGCAAGCAAAGTAAATAATTCTTATCTTGGTGAGAGTGTATCATTTATAGATTTTAAAAAGAATGATTTAGATATTGACTTTGCGAGCAGTGGCATCAATATTTTGAGTGACTCCTCGATGTTGTTAAAAGTGGGGGCAACCAAAATTAATATAGTATATGATATTGATTCAGAAAAGATTGCCGCAGCATTAGCAAGTAAGAGTAGTACCAAAGAAAGCTTTAGCACTACCATGTCACAATTTGTTGGTATACAAAAAGCCAAACCAACAATTAGCCCATTCTGGCTTACGAATTTTCCAAGTAGTCCAAGTAAAATAAAAGTGATAGATGTATCTAAATAGTGTTGACTATTTTACAATTTAACTAATATATAGTATAATAGAACGATAAAAAGATGTATAAACCCAAAAATAATAGTGCAAGCAAGAAACTTACAAAAAAGAATAATAATAGTCAGAGACTACTAAGAAGTATAGAGAATGACGATGAAATAGAGACCATAGAAGGCAAAGTTATTGACGCGCTCCCTGATGCTCATTTTAGAGTTGATACCAAAGCAGGCGATAAGATTGCTTATCTTGGTGGCAGAATGCGAGTTAATAAGATTAGGATATTAGTCGGTGACAAAGTTACGCTTCAGCTTGACGAGTACGGAGGTAAGTCTAGAGTTATCCGAAGACATTAATTAGTCTTGTTTTATAAGGGTATTTGGAGATTAGATTTGACATGTATATTACTTGACTCTATCAGGTAGTTGTGATATAATATATAAATGATGAAAAATGTTTTAAAACAACTAAATGATCTTCTAGTTTCTTCTCACATGTCAGAGATAGAAATAAATGCATTTGTGAATGGTATATCTAATCTGCCAATAGAGAATCAGATTGAGCTTTTTAGAATTTTTCGTGATAATACGAATTTGATATACCCAACTTATATACATTACATGGCAAAAAGAAAAGCAAAAGAGACTGGTATGAATTGGGAGCTAGCAGTGGAGGATGAGATCAAGTATCTCGAGAATTATATCGAAAACAAAGTCGTCGGAGCAGAGGTAAGATAAATAAATACAAATTTAAGTACAAAAACAAAATCGCGCATGTGCGTGATTTTGTTTTGTTTGCACTTAGTTTACAATAATGATATTATGTATCTATGAAAAATGAGAAAGCATTAGACTATATAGCTATCATAACTCCAGATATAGAGTCTGGCTATAATGTAACGTTCCCGGATCTCCCAGGATGCGTAACTTGCGGAGAGACATACGAGGAGGCGATAGAGATGGCAAAGGAGGTCTTAGATCTTTGGCTTGAAGTCATGCGAGACGATAACATTGAGATACCCAAGCCATCAATACTTTCTCCAGTTTTTACTTATATACGACCCACACAAGTTTAGAATTGAAAAGCGATGTGTACAATCCTATTCCATTTTTACCCCCCCATGCTACTATTAAGATATTAACATATAAAAATAAATTATGAAAAAACTATTGAGCTTCTTCTTGCTATCTTTATTCACTCTCGCTACTCTTAATCTATCTTACGCGCAGCAAGCGGTAGAAATAAATAATTCGAGTTCCGCTTGTGTTAATCTAGCATATAACATGAAGAGTAAATCAAGAGATGCTACAACCAATAAGGAAGTCACAAAGCTACAAAACTTTTTAAAATCAAAAGGGTATCTCACAGCAAAGCCGAACGGCAACTTTGGTCCTGCTACATTAGATGCAGTTAAAAGTTTCCAAGCTGCTAATAACCTCATCGTTACTGGCAATATCGGAGCGGTAAGCAGAGCAAAAATAAAGGAGATAAGCTGCGGACTAAATCAGGTCAAGACAGATGTCACTAAAGCGTCCCAAGCAACACCTCCAACACAAACACAAACACAAACAACAGCAGTGAAGCCAGCTTCTCCGACTACTACAAATAAGACTCCAGGGTTTATAGAAATAGGTAAATTTGAAGATCCACTCATTTCTACCGGAGAGCCCGTAGAAGTTGGTGGTAAGCTTGCTTACACTGTTAAAAAAATGGTGGGCGGAAGAACAGAAGATTACGTCGTCTATGACGGGAAAGACTATGGGAAAGAATATGGCGGTAGGGCATCATATCCACTAGATTCAAATGGTAAACTAGTTTACTCTGTCGGCAAACCCGCCAAATCAGATAAAGCCCCAATTTTTGTTTTTAATGGAGAAGAATATTACAGATCTTACAGTTCTTACACATCGACACTCCCTGTGGAAGTGAATGGTAAAGTGGCTTATCTTGTCGAGAAAGACAAAAAAGAATTGTTAATTTATGATGGGGAAGAGCTTACAAAAGAGTACTCTTCTGTAAGCAGTATTGCGAATATAAACAATAAGTTAGCTTACGTCGCAGCAAATCGCATCACAGGTACACTTGATCAAAGCTCTGATGTATATTATGACGGTGTTAAGGTAGGTGGTGGATATTATGCGGTTGTTGCCGGTTATTTTGCAGACCCCAAGCTACTTAGTATAAATGGAAAGTTAGCTTATCTATTCGAAACTAAAGATCGTAAAAGTTATATATATTATGATGGAAAGGAAATTGGCAATGAGTACGATGAAGTTGCTACTCCAAGAGAAGTGAATGGGAAACTCACCTTTTCTGCCAAAAAGGACGGGAAATATTTTGTTGTTTTCGACGGTAAGGAGTATGGAAAAGAATATGATTCAGCTTATGGGCCAGTTGATATTGGTGGGAAGCTAGCGTTCACTGTTAAAGTGGGTCAAAAGAACTTTATTGTTTATGACGGAAAGGAGATTGGAAAAGAGTATTCTTCTGCTACAAATCCTATAAGTGTTAATGGATCTTTAGCTTATCAAGCTTCGACTTATGATGTTAATAAAAATTCAAGAATTTTTATAGTATACAATGGTGTTGATGTTAGTAAGGAATATGGACGTGCCACAAAACCAGTTTCTATAAATGGTAAATTGGCTTATTTTGTTGAGGCTAAAGATTATAAATCTTTTATTGTGATGGAAAAGTAGTTATTTCCATCTAGTCTATTAATACTTGCTGATATTCAATTATTTCATTTTTAAGAAAATATGATTTTTCATGCTATAATACCTTTATGCAAAAGTATGAAGGCTATGTAAGCTTAACTAAGGATGTGGATGCGTATGTGAGGGTGCCTGATCTAGAGCATCAGACTGTCTTCGTCCGCCGTGACTATTTAAATACTGCCATGCAGGGCGACAGAGTCTTTGTCGAGGTGAGCGGCAAGGATGAGACAGGAATGTACGGTAAGATATTAGAAGTTATTATCAGATCTAAAAAGACTCATGTGGGTAAATTAGAAAAAATAGATAAGAATAGCAATGGCTTTGAATATTTGTTATTACCAACAGATCAGAAGACTTATGTGAGTATATTCGTAGAGAAGAATATTAAATCTTTTATCTGTATTGATGGCAGTGAATGCAAGATAGAAAATATTATCGATCACAAAGTCGCAGTGGAGATCACAGAGTGGATTGATGCTGTGAGTGCGAGAGCAAAGATAGTTAAAGATTTAGGCCTTCCGGGAGAAAATAATACTGAGATGCTAGCTTATGCCATCGAGCGCGGATTCTCAGATGTACACTTTGTTAAATCAAAACAAGAAGCAGAAGAAATAAGTAAGAGAGGTATTAGAGAAGAAGATAAAAGTGGGAGGAGAGACTTTAGAGATACTTTAACTTTTACCATTGACCCATTTGACGCTAAAGACTTTGACGATGCTATAAGTTATAAAATTCTTGATAATGGACATATGGAAGTGGGTATACATATAGCTGATGTGTCTTATTATGTGCGCCCAGGCACAGCCCTCGATGAGGAGGCGATAGAGCGTGAGACTAGTGTGTACTTAGTGGATAGATGTGTGCCAATGCTCCCCGAGGAGCTATCTAATGACCTCTGCTCACTTGTTGAAGGTAAAGATAGACTCGTGATGTCTGCTGTTTTTGAGATTGACTTGACTGGGAAAATTTATAATGAGTGGTATGGTAGAAGCGTCATTAATAGCGCCAAGCGATTCACCTATGAGAATGCACAAGAGTCAATGGATAGTATGGGGCTGCATAGTGAAGTGCTTAATACATTGAATAGATTAGCAAAGAATATGTATCAGGAGAGACTTAAAGCTGGAGCACTAGTCTTAGAGACAGAAGAAGTTAAATTTAAATTGGACGACAATGGTAAGCCAGTAGATGTGTATGTCAAAGAGAGAGGTGACACTCATAAGATGATAGAGGAGCTGATGCTGCTAGCTAATCGTAAAGTGAGTGAGTATATCACTAATCATCAAGAGGCTAAGCCTCCAATATGTATATATAGAGTACATGATAAGCCAGACCCTGAGCGCATGCTCGACTTATCGCTATTTATCAAAGGACTTGGTGAGAATGTGAGATATATAGACGGCACTATTGATACGAATGAGCTCAATAATTTATTAAAGAAAATGGAAGGCAGACCAGAAAAAGATTTGTTACAATCGCATATCACAAGAGCTATGGCTAAGGCTATATACAGTCTAGATAATATTGGTCATTATGGACTAGCTTTTCTGTACTACTCGCACTTCACTTCGCCAATACGAAGGTATCCTGATGTGCTAACTCATAGATTATTACAAAGAATATTAGATAAGAATTATCCTAAAGAAGAGGAAAGAGCTAATCTTAAATATCTCTGCATAAGAGCGAGCGATAGAGAAAAGGATGCAGCTGACGCTGAGCGAGGTAGTATCAAGTATAAGCAAGTCGAGTATATGTCAGATAGAATAGGTAAGAATTTTGAAGGTGTAGTCTCTGGGGTCTCCAAGTGGGGCATATATGTCGAAGAGAAAAAGAGTAAGAGTGAAGGCATGATTAAGCTACGCGACCTCGGCTCTGACTTTTATAATTATGACGAGAAGACAAATAGTATAATCGGTGAGAGGTCAGGCGAATCTTTTAAAATAGGTGACAAGTTAAAAATCATGGTCCGCAGCGCTGACCTTGAGCTGAGGCAGATAGATTATGTTATAGTGAGGTAGTTTTGTTGCAAAAACATCATAATTATGTTAATATATATCTACTTATGTTAAAAATCAGATTACAAAGAATTGGAAGAAAGAATGACCCACATTTTCGTATGGTTGTCACTCCACATTATTTAAAACCAAAAACAACCGAGTACACAGAGATACTAGGCACTTATAATGTGCAAAGAGGTATATTTGAATGTAAAGGAGAAAGAGTTAAGTATTGGATTAGTGTAGGCGCACAAGTTAGCCCGACTGTAACCAATCTTCTTATTAGTAAAGGTGTATTAGAAGGCAGAAAGATAAATGTACTTCCAAAGAAGTCTCCAACAATCAAGAGAAAAGAGATCAAGAAATAATTTAATTAGAAATTAAATTAAGTTTATAAGTATATATTGTAAATATATATTATATGTTACAATATAAACATGACCCAGCCTACGCATTAGCTACGGCGGGCAAGTAAAAATATGCAAAAAGATCAAGAATTTATAGAATATGTAGTTAAGGCTATTGTTGAAGACGTAGAAGCTGTTAAAGTAGAAAGAAAGGTGGACGAGATGGGTGTGCTCATCACTCTCGAAGTCGGAGCGGCTGACATGCCAAAGGTTATCGGTAAGCTAGGCAACAATGCTAAGGCAATCAGGACATTATTACGTGTAGTAGGTATGAAAAATAACGCGAGAGTCAATCTTAAAATCAACGAGCCAGGAGGAGTAAGTAGGCCTGAGTCTAACTATATGCCAGATATGCACTAGTAAGGCATCATGAGCTAGTAAAAAATCAAACAAAACACTAAGAAATTAGTGTTTTGTTTTGCTTTCTAATAAACTCATTGCAATATATATATATATTATAATTTAAATATGCAAAATGAAGAACCAGTAAATACAACACCAAAAGAAATTCCAGATATTTAAAATAATAAGCAAGCTCAAAAGCCAAGAGTTGTCACTTTAAATCAGATTCAAGATGAGATAGCGCAACTAGAGAATGATTTAAAATATGTTATTGGAGCTGCTAATAGAAAAGAGATAGAAGATCGATTGCAAAAATTACGGGAAGAAGCCCAAGGCAGTAAGGAGGCTGAAATAATTAATAGAGCTCATGATGATAATTATGAACAAAAAATGTCTTTTAATTTTGCACAAAAGATGGCCATAAAAGCAGTTCACGATGTGATGTTAAATGAGTCATCAAGAAAAGTGTTATTTAAACTTTCTCCTACACTCTTAACTGAAGCTGAGCAGTTGATGGAGATGGCAAAAAGCGGATATAATGATGTACTACTAAAGAATAGCATAGATGATTTTGTAAAAAGATATAAGGAATTAAGGCCAAACTTTAAAGTTGAAGGTTATCACGATAGTCCAGTCGACTTAGATGATAGTATATTAGAATATCAAAAAGCTTTTGGAGTGAATGAAGGGCCGATAGTAGATCCAAATGTTGAAAAAGAAATTAGAAGACAAGAACAAGTCAGGATTCTCAACAATAAAATATTAGAGCTGGAGGGTCTAGAACAGTCACTTCTAGAAGCTAAGGCAAATGCTAAAGTAAGTATACTAGGAAGAAGAGACGCATCATCATATGCTGAAATTGAAGAAGACTTAGAAAAATTAAAGATAGAAATAGCAGTCCTTGTCAGTCATAATATAGAAGATTATCTAGGAGTACGAATTGATGTTTCAGTTTTTACAAAATAATTTGACTTTAGGTTTTTGTAGATGTATAATAAACTTATGCAAACACTCACTATGGAGTCCTTAAGGCCAATTAAGATAACTGGGAAAAGAAAGAAAGTCAGTTCATTAAAAATATTGCAGAAACTCAGATATGGAAGTTCTAGGTAGTTTTATACTTTTAGATAGCAGCTTTATAGTGGCTTATCTTGTTGAATTTGACTCTAATCATAGCAAGGTCTCAAATATATATTTGGATGTTATAAAAAATAAAAAAATATTAGTGCCTCCACTTTGTATATTTGAGGTATCCGTGACTCTTTCAAAGCTTGGTTATGGTATAGTAGATATTGAGCAAAGTATTTTTAAAATAGTAAAATCTAAAGATGTGATAGTGTGCAATCTAAATGATTTGCATTTTGTAAAAAATTTAGAATTAATTAGTAATAATAAAAAAATTGGCACCCACGATTTTTATATTTTGCAGACTGCAATGCAGTTTGACGCGACTGTATACACTCTAGATAAGAAATTTTATGAACATTCTCAAAAGATATATGATAATATTATTTTACTTTAATATACTATGACCTATCACGTGATTACAATATTCCCGGAGATGTTGAGATCTTACTTAAGTGAGAGTATAATTGGGAGTGCGATAAAAAGTGGGGTGATAAATGTGGAGACTTATGCGCTCAGAGAATATACGCTAGACAAGCATAGAAGAGTAGATGGGAGGCCATATGGGGGAGGTCCGGGTATGGTCATGTGGATAGACCCAATAGTAAATGCGGTAGAAAAAACAAAAACAAATATAGAAAATAAATATCAGAAAGAGCTAGCAGAATATAGAGACTATAAAGAGAGTGTAAAAACGAAGTCAGGCCTCACCCCAACCCTCTCCCAAGGAGAAGGAGTAGCAGCCGGTACCAATACCCCCTCTCCTTGGGAGAGGGGGCTAGGGGGAGAGGCCAAAGTATCCAGGCCAAGAAAACCTAAAATACTTTTTGTACACTTTGATACTAAAGGAGAAAGGTTTACTAATGTAATTGCCAAAGATATTAGTACTAAGTATACTGATATTATATTTATCTGTGGTCGCTATGAAGGGGTAGACTATAGAGTGAGTGAGATCTATAAAGGCGTAAATATTAGTATTGGTGATTATATACTTACTGGAGGTGAGCTACCTGCTATGATCATGATAGATGCTATAAGTAGGAATATAAAAGGCGTACTTAATAAAGAAGAAAGCATAGAAGAAAATAGAATAAGCAGCAATAGAGTATATGCTAGGCCAGAAATATATAAGTATAAGAATAAAAATTATAAAGTGCCAGAAGTTCTTCTTAGTGGTAATCATGCTCTGATAAATAAATGGAGATTAAAGCCTGAAATAAAATAACTTTCCTTATAGTATTCTCTCATCACAAAATGATACC